>DBRU01000104.1:3849-5372 GCA_002306375.1 Faecalibacterium sp. UBA1360 | reverse complement strand
CCTGGGGGCCGGTGAACAAGGAATTGTTTTAATACCATTTCCCGGCAGCTACTGCTTAACGGAAACAGCACTTGACCTCCCGCAAGGTTTTTAAATCCACACCTTTCTCAGGCCCCCCAGGGCCTGAGTAGGCCGTCCCGGAGGGGTGGCCGCACACGGGTCCAGGGCGAAGCCCTGGCCGGCGGCCGCCGCATCGGAACGGCGGGCCCTTTTCGCTTCCTTTTCGGGCACGAAAAGGAAGGACCAAACGGCTGGCACCCGTTTCCCAAAAAGCCACCAACACATTCCCGTATGTATATGCAAGAAAGGAAGTCTTACCCCATGATGGACAAAAACGCCAAGATCTATGTGGCCGGCCATCGCGGCATGGTGGGCAGCGCCATCGTGCGCGAACTGGAGCGCCAAGGCTATACCAACATCATCACCCGCACCCACAAGGAACTGGACCTGACCCGCCAGGACGCCGTGGAAGCATTTTTCGCCGCCGAAAAACCCGACTACGTGTTTTTGGCCGCCGCCAAGGTGGGGGGCATCGTCGCCAACGAGAGCGCCCTGGCCGATTTCATGTACGACAACATGATCCTGGAGATGAACGTCATCCACGCCGCCTGGAAAAACGGCTGCAAGAAGCTGGAATTCCTGGGCTCCTCCTGCATTTACCCCCGCCTGGCCCCCCAGCCCATGAAGGAAAGCTGCCTGCTGACCTCCGAGCTGGAAAAGACCAACGAGGCCTACGCCCTGGCCAAGATCAGCGGCCTGAAATACTGCGAGTATCTCAACCGCCAGTACGGCACCGACTATATCAGCGTCATGCCCACCAACCTCTACGGCCCCAACGACAACTACCACCCCACCCACAGCCATGTGCTGCCCGCCCTGATCCGCCGCTTCCATGAAGCCAAGGAACAAAACCTGCCCTACGTCACCTGCTGGGGCGACGGCAGCCCCCTGCGGGAATTTCTGTACGTGGACGACCTGGCCAACCTGTGCGTGTTTTTGATGAACCACTATTCCGGCGACGAGACCGTCAACGCCGGCACCGGCAAGGAGCTGACCATACGGCAACTCACCGAGCTGGTGGCCAAGGTCGTGGGCTATACCGGCGAGATCCGCTGGGACCCCACCAAGCCCAACGGCACCCCCCGCAAGCTGCTGGACGTGAGCAAGGCCACGGCCCTGGGCTGGACCTACAAGACCGAACTGGAGGACGGCATCCGTCTGGCCTACGAGGATTTCCTCCATAACCCCATGCGCGCCGAGCGCTGACGCCGCCAAGAAAGGAGCCTGCCTTATGAACCTGATCCTGCTTTCGGGCGGCAGCGGGCAGCGGCTGTGGCCGCTGTCCAACAACATCCGCTCCAAACAGTTCGTGCCCCTGCTGAAAAACGAAAAGGGCGAGTACGAGAGCATGGTCCAGCGGGTCTACCGCCAGATCAAAAAGGCCGACCCAGGCGCCAACATCGTGGTGGCCACCGGCAAACGCCAGGTCAGCACGATCAAGAACCAGCTGGGGGGCAAGGTCA
>DBRU01000104.1:0-3831 GCA_002306375.1 Faecalibacterium sp. UBA1360 | reverse complement strand
CCCCGACGAGCCGGTCGTCGTCTGCCCCGTGGACCCCTATGTGGACGACAGCTACTTTACCGCCGTGCGCCGCATGGCCCGCCTGGCCGGGCCCGACAACCCCGACGCCGCCAACCTGACCCTCATGGGCATCGAGCCCACCTACCCCAGCGCCAAGTTCGGCTACATCATCCCCAAAAGCTCCGCCCCGGTCAGCAAGGTGGCCTCTTTCAAGGAGAAGCCAGACGAAGCCACCGCCGCCGCCTACATCGCCAAGGGGGCGCTTTGGAACGGCGGGGTGTTCGCCTTCAGGCTGGGGTATCTTTTGAACATCGCCCACAAACAGCTGGACTTCCGGGGCTTTGCGGACTTGCAGGCCAACTACGCCATGCAGCGGCGCATCAGCTTTGACTACGCCGTGGCCGAAAACGAGCCCGACATCGCGGTTATGCGCTACGCCGGGCAGTGGAAGGACGTGGGCACCTGGAACACCTTCTGCGAGGTCATGGCCGACCCCGCCATCGGCAAGGTGGAAATGGACGACACCTGCGAAAACTGCAACGTCATCAACCAGCTCAACATCCCCATCATCTGCATGGGCTGCAGGGACATGGTGGTGGCGGCGTCCAGCGACGGCATTCTGGTCAGCGACAAGGGCCGGTCCAGCCACATCAAGCCCTTGGTGGAAAAGGTGGAAGGGGAGGCCCGCTTTGCCGAAAAAAGCTGGGGGTCCTTCACGATTCTGGACGTGCAGCCCCAGGCGACCACCATCCGCATCGTGCTCAACGCCGGGCACCGGCTGACCTACCACAGCCACGAACACCGGGACGAGGTGTGGACCATCGTGGACGGCCGCGGCCGCACCGTGGTGGACGGCGAGGAGCGCCCCCTGGGTCCCGGCGACGTGGTGACCATGCCCGCCGGCGTGCGCCATACCCTGATCGCCGACACCCGGCTGGAAGCCATCGAGGTGCAGATCGGCGCCGAGATCGACGTGGCCGACAAACAGAAGTTTGACCTGTGAACCAAAACAAAAGCGCCCCGGGCGGCCATTGGCAGGCGGCCATTGGCCGCCCGGGGCGTTTGCGGTGCCGGGGGTGTTAGCGCTGCCCGGGGCGTCCGCAGTGTTATGGCATTGCCCGTTGCCGGGCGGTATGCCGTGCGCCTTGCATTGTAGGGACGGGACTTGTCCCGTCCGGCTTTTTGGTTGGCTGGTAGCTTCTTGGCTGACAGTTGCTTACCGGGGACTTGTTCCTTTTTGGCGTCAATGGTGGCAGGTCTTGCACCACTTGCATTGGCCGCTGAACGCGGCCTGACCGATATAGGAACCAACGCTGCGCGTTGGCTTTGCGTCGCACTGTGCGCGACCTCGCGGCATAGCCGCGAGTGCAAAGACCGCCACCGTTTCGATGCGGTGGACGCCGACCAGGGTGTAAACACCCTGGACCCGGTGCGGCCACCTTACGACGGCCTATTCACCGGCCCCGCGGGCCGGTGAACAAGGAATGGTTTTGAAAATGCACGGCTGCCGTTTGCCTGATGCCTCCCCTGTGCAAGGGGAGGTGCCGCGCAGCGGCGGAGGGGTTGTGGACTCTGCGGCATTGCCCGTTTTTGGGCCAGGAAATGTCTGCCCCACTTGTAGGGACGGGACTTGTCCCGTCCGGAGGCGTTCGCGGCGGCGTGGGGTCTGCGGACGGGCCGGTCTTTCCGCTTTGCGCGGCGGCACCGGCTATTCTTTTTCCCCTTCTCCCCGCAGCTTGTCCCGGGCCTTGGCAGCGCCCAGGGCGCCGGGCTTGGCGGTCTTGTCGTCGGGGCGCAGCAGCTTGGCCCGCAAAAGCGCCCCTTCGCCGAATCTGGCCCGCAGGGCGTCGGCGGTGCGGTCCAGGGCCTCTTTTTTCTGGCTGTGCACGGGGTCGTGGAACAGGTCCAGCTGCTCGAACCCCGCCTCCCCCGTGCGCTCGGCCGTGACCCCCACCAGCCGCACGGGGCGGGCGGGCCACATCTGGCGCAGCAGGGCCCGGGCCGTGCGGTAGAGCACATCGGTGGAGTCGGTGGGCCCGTCCAGCGTGACCTGGTGGCTCTTGCGCCGGAAAGCGTTGTCCACCACCTGCACGGCCACCACCCGGGCGCAGCGGCCGTCCAGGCGCAGGCGCTGGCCCACCGACTCGCACAGGGCCAGCAGGGTGGCGTCGGCCTCGGCGGGGTCGTACAGGTCGGCGGGCAGGGTCACGCTGCTGCCGTAGGTGTTGTCCTTGGTGTGCCGCTTGGTCACGGGGTCGCTTTCCCGCCCGTTGGCATAGTTCCAGAAGGTGTCCCCCCTGGCCCCGAAGGCCGCCGTCAGAACGGCCCGGTCGGTGTTGGCCAGGTCCCCGATGCGCAAAATGCCCATCTGCTTCATGCGGGCCGCGGCGCTGGGCCCCACCCCGAACAGCTCCCGCACGGGCAGGGGCCACAGCTTGCGGGGCACGTCCTCGGGGTCCAGCACGTGGACCTTGTCCGGCTTTTCAAAGTCGGAGGCCATCTTGGCCAGCAGCCGGTTGGGGGCCACGCCGATGTTGACCGTAAAGCCCAGCTCGTCCCGGATGCGCCGGCGCAGGGCGTGGGCGGTCTCCACCGGCACGCCGAACAGCCGTTCGGTGCCCGTCATGTCCACAAAGGCCTCGTCGATGCTGTACTGCTCCACCTCGGGGGAATACTGGTTGAGAATGGCGATCATCGCCTTGGAGTTTTGCACGTACCAGTCAAAGTCGGGGCGCACCACGATGAGCCCCGGGCACTTGCGCCGGGCCGAAAACAGCGACTCGCCGGTGGCGATGCCGTATTTTTTGGCCGGCAGGCTTTTGGCCAGCACCACGCCGTGGCGCTTTTCCTCGTCGCCGCCCACCACGGCGGGCAGGGCGCGCAGGTCCTGGTCGGAGCCTTCCCGCAGGGCCTTGAGGGCCGACCAGGACAAAAAGGCCGAGTTCACGTCCACATGGAACCAGACTTTCTCGCAGGGCTGCATGGGGGGACCTCCTTCCTGACCGGCGCGGGGCGTTTTTTTCAGTATAGCACACAAAAAGGCCCTTGCAAACAAGGGCGGCGCGGCGTATACTGTACCTGCGGCATCGCCGCAAATATGCGCTGTACCTTGCAGAAAGGACGGCAGCAGGAGGAAAATTGAATATGAACAAACCAAAGGCAACCACCCGGACGCTGACCCAGCTGGCATTGCTGCTGGCGTTGGTGCTCATCATGTCCTACACACCGCTGGGCTATCTGCCCGTGGGACCCCTGTCCTTAAGCCTGCTCAGCATCCCGGTGGCCATCGGCGCCATGCTCATGGGTCCCCTGGCGGGGGCCGTGCTGGGCGGCGCCTTCGGGCTGACCAGCTTCTTTTCGGCCATGCGGGGCGGCAGTCTGCTGGGCACCGCCATGTTCGCGGCCAGCCCGGCGGGCACCTTCGTCACCTGCTTTGTGGCCCGGCTGCTCATGGGCGCTTTGTGCGGCGTGGTGTTCAACCTGGCCCGCCGCCTGTGGCCCGACAACGACAAGCTGTGCTGCGCCATCGGCGGCCTGGCCGCGCCGCTGCTGAACACGGTGTTTTTCATGGGCTTTCTGGTGGCGCTGTTCTACAACATCGACTATGTCCAGCAGCTGGTCGCCGCCATGGGCGCCGCCAACCCGCTGATGTTCGTGGTGGGCATGGTGGGCGTTCAGGGCCTGATCGAGGCCGTGCTGGGCTGCGTGGTGTCCGCCGCGGTCACCGTGCCCGTGCGCAAGGTGCTCAAACAGAGCTGACACACCATGCACTGACAAAAAAGGACCTTCCCCTGTTTTGGGGAAGGTCCCAGCCTGTCGAAAAAGGTCACC
>DBRU01000109.1:406-30122 GCA_002306375.1 Faecalibacterium sp. UBA1360 | reverse complement strand
GTTGTCGGCCGGGGTCCAGGAGGATACGTCAAATACGGCCTTGTACAGGTGCGGACCGTATTCGTACACGTCCACGGCGCGGCCTTTGGTGTCGTACACCGTTTTCAGCATCGTTTCGGAACCGGCGTTGAGGCGGTCCAGTTCCTGCTCGATCTTGTGCAGAAAAGCCTCGAAAGAAGCCTGCATCACGCTGGTGTCGATGGCGTCGATGGTGTCCCGCATGAGCCCGCAGACGTCCGGGTCCAGGCGCAAGTCCACAATATCGTCCGCCTCGATCTTTGTGGCGCCGACCCGACGGCGCACACCGTAGATGAATACCTCGTCAAAGTCATTGTCCCGGCGCACCGCCGGCAGTTCCGGGGACTGGGCCGCCAACCCGGTGCGTATATACAGCCCCGCCGTGTTTTTGTTTTTGTCGTAGCCCAACACCACAGCGTCCCAGCGGGGGTACACACCGTCGGCGTCCTCGAACTGCATGACGACATCCTGCTTCAAAAACGGGAAAGCCGCCCAAAAGTCCGTCACATGGACGCAGCCAACGCCTTTGGAGATGGTCAGGGTATTGTCCCCGTTGGTGGTGGCGGTGAAATTGTCGGACCGCAGCAGCCCCCGGCTGCGTGCCGCATAGGCGGCCCCCATGGCATCGCTGTAATATTCTTTATTGTCCAGCGGCCAGCAGGTCAGTTCAATCAAGTGACATCACCTCCGATTTTGATGTTGTCAAAGACCGGCTCCACGGTTCGGCCGGTTTTTTCGTAGATCAGTTTCACGCTGGAGACCCGGGCAGTGGCCACCAGGTCCATCTCCGGGATGCGCAGCGGCACGATGTCGCCCAGGGCGTAGTCCGTTCCATAGACCAGCAGACCGTCCGAGGCGGTGGCTTTCAGCGTTCGCCCGCCCATATGGTCCAGCAGCGCCGCCGTGGCGTAGTTGGTCAGGGCGGCTTTGTATTCTTCTTCGGTGTAGGTTTCTTCCTGTGTGGAACCGTCCGCCAGCTGCACCGTGTGTTTGTGGGTCACGCTTGATCCGTCCACCCACAGCTCGTGCCGGTCGGCGCCGGCGGCGGCCGTGTCGCCCACCTCCAGGACCAGCTGCTGCCAGGCGTCCTGCCCGGTCGGCTTTTCCCCGCCGCACAAGACCACGTTGGCATAGTCGCTGCCGTCGTCCTCCAGGGATGGCGAGGACAGATTCTTCATCTGCGTGCTGAAAAAGCCCCGGTAGGCTTCACTGCCTTGCCGGCTTCGGTCCACGCCTTGGAGCAGTTCCAGGGATTGAGCGGCTGTATCTTTGTCGAAGCGCACCCGCGCCCCGAATCCGCCCGCTTTGGCCAGCTGCACAATGGCGCTGCAACAGTCGGCCCACTCCACCGTTTCCTGGCAGGGGGCGGTGAAACCGGCGGTTTCGGGCACCGTGACGGGCAGGCCGCGCAGGTTGGTGCGGCACAGCTCCAGCAGACCCGCGGCGGCGTCGGTGATGGTGCGGCTGCCCTTGGCCACCCGCTGGGCAAAGCGGCACAGGCTGAACCGGCCGCGCACCGTCATGGTGTTCTTGCCCGGTTCCGTGTTTACGGCCACCACCAGGGCGGAAAGGTCCGGCGTGTCCGGGTTGTACAGGGTGACCCATTGGATCAGGTTCCGGCGGTTCTTGGCGCTGGCCGCACAGATGAGTTTGAACTCGCCCACATCGTCCCAGGCGGGCATCCATTGCAGGCTGCTGATGCTTTCCACCAGGCCCACCGGCTGCGTCCCGCTGTAGAGATAGAGTTTTGCCACATTGGTTTCAGACACTGCTGGCCACCCCCTTGGGCGCCGAGATGGAGGCCGTCAGGTTTTCCCGGCCTTCGTCGGCGGTGAGGCGGATGACGTTATCCCCGGGGGAAAGGGTCATCCACCAGTCGGTGCCTATGTCCATGAAGCGAAAGCCGTCCTGCCCGGTGCCGTCGGCGGCATAGTAGGTGCACCCCCGGGCGTTTTCTGCCGTACAGATCACCGCCCGCTCCCCTGCCTGCATCTCTTTGTTCAGGCGGATGAAGGTGCGCTTGCCGTTGTGCCACAGCATGGGGTTGAGCACCCGGGCGCTGGCCGTCATTGTGAGGGTAAAGTCGGTCTCTGTGTTGCCGGTGTTGGTCACGGTGGTGTACAGGTCCTGCTTGTACCGGCTGATATACCACGCCCCCGCGGTGGATACCGGCGTGGGGAACCAGGCGGACCGCAGACCGCCCAGCAACGTGGAGACGGTCTCCTGCGTGCGCCAGTAGGGGTAAGCCGCATATAGGGAAAACTGAAAATGGAGCAGATGTTCCCCGCCGCTCACATCCGGCGAGCGCTTGGTGATCACATCCACGTACCAGTTCTGGTCGCCGACGGTCTTGGTCCAGCGTCCGGCGGAACCGGGCGCCAGCAGTTGCTTCAGCAGCCGCTCGTTGGCATCCAGGTCCCGCAGGATGGCGCCGGTGACCACGATGGGCCGCGCCCCCACCGAGGCGCCCGTCACGGTGGTGCCGATCTGGCCGCCGGACTGCTGCTCGCTGATGTCCAGGTCCAGACCATCTTCGCCGGAAATATCCGTGGCCCAGAAGTCGCTGTCCGCCGCCAGGCGAATGGTCCGCCCGTCGGCGGCGGTGTAGGTACGGTACGCAACGGTGCGCACAGAAATTCTCCTTTCGGTTACGGGATGGCCCATTGCAGCCGCTTGGCCATGGACTCGGCTTCCCGGGTCAGTTCCGCTTCGCTCAGGCTGTCGTGGGTGTTGAAGGTGTTGAACTGCTGGATCGTGGCGGCGGTGGCAGGATGGGCGGCCCCCATCCGACGCTGGCCCTGGCCCAGAATGCCGGCCAGATCCTGTTGCAGCACGCCGGCCGTTGTCGCGCCCAGGGTCCGCATGGCGGCGGTGACGCGGTAGATGTTATCGGTAATGCCCTTGGCCAGGCCGCTCATCATGTCGGGCATCCAGGTCTCGTAGTCCCGCAGCGGGCCGGTGTCGGGGCGGGAAAAATGCAGATAGGACGCGGCCGCGGAGGCCACGTTCTTGACCGCGCCGGCCACGCCCGCGACTCTGGAGGTGATGCCCTTGATGAAGCCGGAGATCATGTCCCTGCCCCAGGAAAGCGCCTGCGCGGGCAGGCTTTTGAGGTACTCCACCGCACTGGCGAAACTGCCCTGCATGGCGGCGGTGATGCCGCCGGCCATGCTCTTGAGGCCGTCGCCCACCAGGGTGAGGACCTTGGCGCCGAGGCCAAGCCAGTTGACGGCCGTGATCACGTCCGCCACCGCCTGCAGGATGCTGCCCATGTTGGCGACGATCACGGGCAGGGACTGAATAAGCCCCTGCCCCAGCATGAGGATCAGCTGCCCCGCGGCCGCCAGCAGCTTGGGGGCGTTGTCGTTGATGAGGCCGGCGATGTTGGTCACGATCTCGGGTACGTATTCAATCAATGTGGGCAGCGCGGCGATGAGCCCCTGGGCCAGGTTCAGCACCAGGCCGATGCCGGCGTCCACCAGTTGGCCGAAATTGGCCCGCAAGCTGCCGGTGAACTGCAAAAGCATGGGCAGCGCCTGGGCGAGCAGCTGCGGGATGCCCTGGGCAAGGCCCTGGCCCAG
Source organism: Faecalibacterium sp. UBA1360 (assembly GCA_002306375.1). Lineage (GTDB taxonomy): Bacteria > Bacillota > Clostridia > Oscillospirales > Ruminococcaceae > Gemmiger. The sequence continues at coordinate 26,523 of DBRU01000109.1, read as the reverse complement.
CTGCTGCGCCATGGCAAGGCCGCCTTGCAGCAGCTGCGGGCCGCCGCTTGCCAAAGCCGCCTGCACCTGGGTGAGAAAGGCGGGCAGCCGGGCCGCCAGCTGGGCGCCCAGCTCCTGCACCAGGGTAACGACACCGCCGGGCAGGGCCTTGAGGATGTTGAAGACGGCGGGCAGAAGGTTGCCCACCAAAAAGGTCGTGGTGGTCTGGGCCAGGGCTTGCAGGGACGGGGTGATGTCCTGGCCAAGGGTCAGGTTGCCCAGCACGTTTTGTCCCGCCGCCTTCATGGCGTTCAGGCTGCCGGTCAGCGTCCGGGCCGCCTCGTCCGCCGTGGTGCCCGTGATGCCCATGTTTTGCTGCACCGCATGGATGGCCTGGATCACCTTGTCAAAGCCGATGGAATTGACATTGTCCGCCGTGGCCACCATGGTGTCCCCCAGCACCCCGGATTCATTGATGAGCCGCGCCATCTCGGCCTGGGTGCCGCCGTAGCCCAGTTTGAGGTTGTCGAGCATTTCGTAGTTGCCCCGGGCCAGGGACTGGTAGGTATCCTGGATGGAGGACATGGCCGTGCCCATCTTGTTGGCGTTGTCCGCCATGTCCTCCATGGCCGTGTTGGCCAGTTCGGCCGCCGCCTCGGTGTCGCCGCCAAGGCCTTGCAGCAGACGGGCGGAAAAGCCCGTCACCGACTCCATATATGCGTTGGCCGAAAGGCCGGTGGTGGCGTAGGCGTTGTCGGCGTAGGCTTTCACCTGGTCAAAGCTGCCCTTGAACAGCGTCTCGATGCCGCCGATGCTCTGTTCCAGGGCGGCGCCCTCGGTGATGGTGGCGGCAATGGCCTTGCCGATGGCCGCCGCCGACACAACGCCCAGCACCTTGCCCACCAGATTGGAGCCGAAGGTCTGGCCCGCGTGGGTTCCGGCCGAGGCGGCCTCGCCCCCCAGGGCCTGGGTGATGCTGCCCTGGATGCCCCGGGCGGACGGGATGATCTGCACGTATGCTTTTGCCAGTTCAGTGGCCACTGTGTTCACCTCCCAGGATGCGGGCTTTGGCCGCTTCGTAGTCTTGTGGCGTGGCGTAGCCGGTCACCGGGCCGGCGGGCGCCCCTTCCAGGCCCAGCAGCAGGTCCAGCACCGACGGCGGGCGGTTGCGGCCCTGGCGGGCGTCCGCCGTTTGCTGCCAAAACAAAAGGCCCAGCCGGTCGGCGATGGCCGCCAGCAGCATGGTCCTGGTGTCGATCCGGGCGCCGCTCATCTTCATGCGAATGCGGGAAGTCTCCCGCAGCCCCGCCGCCAGCACGGCCGCCAAGGGCAGCGGCAGCGTGTGCCAGTCCAGCACGCCGTAGCATTCGGCCATGTCGCAGGTCAAAGCGTCGGCGTCGGCGGCATTCATGGCGGCGAGGGCCATCAGTTTTTTGCGGCGCGGTTTTCTTCGAAGATCTCTTGCAGGGTTTCGGCCACCGCCTCGATGGGCACCGTCCCGCCGGGGGTGCGCAGGTGGTCGTACAGGGCCTTTTTCTGTTCCGGGGTCAGCATCAGTTTCAGCACGGTGCTCATGGCGGCGGTGTTTCCCATATCCATGTCGGTCAGGGCGTCCAGCAATTCCATGTTGTTCAGGCGGTCGTCGGTGATCTTGTAGGAAAAACCGCTTTTGGTCGTGCCCTGGACCATCAGGCGCTCACTCCTTTCTTGAGGTACTCGTAGTGGGTATTGCCTTCCTCGTCGGGCGCGGCCTCGATGGTGACGCCGTAGCCCAGGGCGTCCTCGTCGGCGTAGACGATCTCTTCCAGTTCGGTGATCTTGGCGCTGGGGATGACGATGCGCTTGATCACATTGCCGTTGAGGATGGTTTCCGCCACCCAGGCGTAGTACTGGTTTTTCTTGCTGTTCGCCTTGACGGTGATGCCGGTGTCCAGCGTGCCGGTGACATTGTCGTCCCCGTACACCGTCTTGAGGACCTCCACGTTCTCAGCTTCGATGAGCTTGAACTTGAAGGTGTCGGGCTTTTCGGTCTGGTAGGTGTGGACGGTGTCCCCGCCCCAGGCCTTGATCTTGTCGCTTTCCGGGGAGTTGGCGTTGGTCAGGCCGTCATCCGAGATATAGCCCTGGTTGATGAATTTTTCGTTCAGTTCGGTGGTGGCATCGGTGGGCAGGGGCGTGCCCAGGGGCGCGCGGAACACCGCGCCGCCGATCTTGGGCTTGCCGGTGGTGACGTTCTGGGCGTTGTTTTTCTGCATGGCTTTCCTTTCCCGCGTGCCGTCAGGGGGCCGCGTTTTCGTGATAGGTGACGTCGTACACCGCCTGGTAGCGGCGGCGCTTGGCGGCGGTATCGTTGAAGGGGTAGTCGCTGTTCAGCCTGGCCGCGCTGACCGCCGGATGTTCCGGCAGGCGGTCCATGGCCGCCTTGACTTCCTCGTTGAGCAGAGCCGCCTTGTACAGGGTGTCCGCGTAGCTTTGGACGGCCAGAGTGGCCGAAGCGATATGGTCTTTGCGGCCAGAGCCGGTCTTTTCCACGACCACAAAAGAAGCCGGCGGCCCCGCCGGCACTTCCAGGCAAACGGGCGCCGCCAGCTTTTGGGCCAGCCAGTCTTTGACGATGAGTTCGATCATGGTTTTACCGCCCCCCTATTTCAGGGCTTTGAGAATGGTGTTGTTTTCGGCGTTGTCCCGCTTGGCTTTGGCTGTGTCCGCCCACACCATGGCATTGACGCGGTTTTTGCCGGTGTAGGTATCGGCGGCATAGCCGTCGCCGCAGCGGTCGCGGATGGCCCGGGCCTGCTCGGCGCATACCGCCCGCATTTCCTCCGAGCGAAGCAGGGCGCGCACGCCCTGGCGGTTGAGTTCCACTTTCACTTTAGCCATAGCGTTCCACCTTGACTTTCTTGTTCCAGGCCAGGGGGAGCATGTCGTCGATGCCCTGGATCACACCGCCGAAGGTGCGGAATTTTTGGCCGAAGAATTCCACCGTCACATTGTCCCAGTCGTGGGTGTCGCCCTTCGGGATAGCCAGAGTGTAGGCGATGCGCTTTCCGCTGAGCTGCATTTCGTTGATGACATCCTCGGCCATCGGCTCGCCGATGAGCACGTTTGGTACCTCGACCGGCGTTTCTTCGTAAACCGGCGCGTTGAACGCGTCGTCGCCGGTCTTCGTTTTGACATACAGCCGGACTGTGATTCCGTGGATCATGTGGCCAGATCCTCCACCGGGCTGCGGGCGCCAATCTTGCTGCCGGCGCCCAGCAGCTGCTTTTCCAGCTTGGAAAGGTACAATTCCCCCACCGACCCGCCGGACATGGTCCACGTTTGTGAATACCCCATCGCCGAGGCCGACCCTTGGGAGGCGCCGGTGGGGAAACTGACCGCCCCCTGGCTTCCGGCGTCCATCTGACGGCGCACCATACGGCAGGACACCAGCTTTTTACGGTCGTCGTCCGCTTCGGCGTTGAAGGCGTCGACGACGACCGCGGCTTCCTCCAGCAGGGCGTCGCACCGCTCGCTTTCCTCCGCGTCCAGTTTGCGGTACCCTGCCTCCACGTCGGATACTTCGGCGTATTTCACGTGCTCACCTCACTTTTTGGCCGCCGGTTTCTTCCTTTGCGCGGCGGGGGCTTTCTTCGGCGCCGCATTGGCGGCAGGCTTTTGGGCCGGGCGGTCGGCGGGCCGGTCTGTGTCGGCGTCGGCCTTGCCCTGCGTGCCTTCTGTCCCGGTTCCCGCGTCTTTCGCCGGCTGCGCCGGGGCAGGCGTTGACACGGTTTGCAACTTTTCGGATGCGGCGGGTCGGTGCCCGGCAGCCAGGTATTCCGCCTCCCGCTCATCGGCGACCATCATCCAGGTGCCGGTCAGACTGTTGATGAATTCCTTCACGATCAGCCCCCCGTCTTGGCGTTGCCGGTGAGCTTGTTGAACACGGTGGTGTCACAGCGGAACCCCACCTCGATCTCGGCGCGCACGGCAAACATATTCTGCTCGAACAGGTTGATGGTGGTCCCGCCGTCGGTCAAAGTGGCCTGGTCGGAAATGGCGATCTGCACGCCCTCGACGGTGCCGTACACAGCCTGGGTCCAGTCGCCGGCAAACCCTACGACGGCGGCGTCGGACGCGGTCTCAGCGATATAGGCCCCCTTGCTCTGGCGCACCTGGGCGCCCAGGATCATGGGGACGGCGCCTTCGGCCACGTTGTTGATGAACAGCGGGCGGCCGTTGCCGTCCACCGCGTTGAGCAGAATGGCCTTGCCCCGGGGCGCCAGCACAAAACCGTTGAGGATCCCGTCATGGTCGGCGATGTCGGCATCGGCCGCCACAAGACCGCCGTAGGCGTTGGTGAGGATGCTCTGTGCCGTGCAGCTTTTCAGGGTATCGAAGTTGGAACCGGGGGCGTCCACGGCGCCGAACACGGTGGCGTCAAACTTCTTGGCCAGGGCGCCGGGCAAACGCTGGATCAGCTGGTCGTACAAAGCGGGCACATCCCGCTTGAACTGGTTGGAAAAGGGCACGATGACCGCCAGGGTATAGGCAGACATCTGCTTGGTGGCCAGGGTGCCGCGCTTGACAGGCTTTTTCTCGGTCTCACCGACCCAGCCGGCCTCCGGGTCGCCGGTAATGACAGGGATGGTCGCCCCCAGGCCGGGCAGCGGGATCTGCCGGGCCAGTGCCATGACAGCGGAGGCCTGCTGGGTCTTTTGCAGGATCTCGCCGGACACTTCGCCCGGCAGGGTTACGGTGGTGGTACGGTTGATGTCAACAGATGCCATAGATGTACTCCTTTACTTCATGATCTGGTCGAACCACGCGGCGAACTGCTCGCGGGTGGACCCGGTGGGGTTGTTGCGGGGGTCGCCGCCGTCCTGCACGTTGGGGTAGCCTTCGGCGGCAAATGCCCCCGGGTCGGTCTTTTTGTAGCCCCGAACGTAGTCGTCAAAGCCCAACAGCGTGCCGTCGTCCTGCACCGGCAGATTTTTGGCCGCCAGGTCGGCCAGGAAGGCTTTGCGGGCACCGGCGCTGGTGAAGTTGAGCCCCGCCGCCGCGTTGGACTCGGCATACCGGGACCGCATTTCCCGGACCTGCCGGTCGGCCTGCTGCTGGGCCTGCTGGGCCTTGGTTTTCCAGTCGGGATCGTACCCTTCCAGCTTGGCATTGGCCTGCTCCAACTGTGTCCGGGCGGCGTCCCGCTCGGCGGTCACGGTGGCGATGGCCTGCTTCTGACGCTCGATGTCCGCGCCGTGCAGGGCCATGACCTGCCCCAGCTGTTCGTCAGTGATACCGGGGACGATGCCTTTCACTTCTTCCCGTTTCATGTGTGGTCCTTTCCGCCCTATGCTTTTTGCGGGGTCGCTCCCACGGGCTGTGCAGTTTTACGCCATACCGGGCAAATTTTGGCATAAAAATTGCCCGCCCCGGCCTCCTGCGGCCAAGGTGGGCATACAAAAGCGCCTTTGCAGTCAAGTGCAAAAGCGCATACAAAAGCATGGTGCCGGTGCATCATGCTTTTTATTTAGTTTTCGTCTTCGGGTAATTTACCAATCTGTTTCAGTAATTCGTGGGCACAACGCGCGGCCAACTGCTCCGGCGGGCAATCCCCGTCAAACAGTTCAGCCTGCTCATCATAGGCGTGGTCGATAGGATGCTCTTTCAAGAAGCGCTTCAGTTCATCGATTCTCTGTGGTGTAATACTGTACGCCATACTTCCGAGCCTCCTCAAAGAATTCGTTCAATGCGTCCATGACTTCCTTTTTCGTCCTAGACTCAAAAATTCGCATGTTCATCTGAGTAGACAAATCAAGAAGAGCATGTTCATCACAATCTTGGCCACGCTCCAAGGCATAAACCACGCCATTGTTTCCAACTGCTGTCAGCATCCGCATGTTTTTCCGCTTTGCAAAAGCAGCAATATCATTCGGCGAAAATGTAAGCCCGCTTGGATGGGTATGCATCGCAATATAAGGGATATCGTGATCCGGTATCCTAACGGAAGCCTGCCCATCGCCTACAATGGTACTTCCAAGTATTTGCATGTCCATGCGCAAGCATTGTGCTACCTCGACGCCGGTATCATGGCCCATGGCTTCTTTCAGCAAGTTTTTATGTGCCTGTGCAAGATCCGTCCGGCCCGCTTCATCCAGTATTTGGCAACGAAACGCTGTAACGCGTTCAACGCTTTCTTTCGTCACAGTCAGGTACTGGTTCTGATCGTCTTTCAGTATACCATCCCCCACTTTTTCACGCAACCTCCGGGCCGCATAGGCTGCGCGTTTCCGGGCGTTGATGCGGTCCTTGTCTTGGGCGTACTGTGCCCGGCGCATGGCGTTGATGTCACCGCCATGGTCATAGTATTGTGCCAGATATTTGTCCTTGTCATAGCCGGCCACGGTGGTGCGGCTGTCGAACCTGACGGCAAACTCGCAGTTGCAGTTGGCGTGGATGTGCCGGGCATGGTCCCCTTTCATGACCTTTGCGCTCGCCTTCTGCCAGCCGCGGCTGGCCAGCGTCAGGCAAAAGGGACAGGTATCCCCGTGTGGCACCCAGGCCCATTCGGCCCCGTCCCGGATGGCGTTTTTCAGCGTGGTATCCGCCCCGGCCTGTTTGACTAAACGGCTCACCCCGCTTTGCAGAAGCGGCGGGCTTTGCTTGGTACCGTTCACCATTTTGGCGGTCTCGCTGTAATTCGCGGGCTCCGCCGGCTGCGCCGGGGGTACATTTGCGCCGGATACCTCGGCCACGGCGTCGTACATCTGGCAGGCCAGTTCAGCGCTGCCCTCGCCGTATTTCTGTACAAGTGCCGCCGCATAGGCCGCCAGTTCGTCTACCTTCCTTCGTCATTCTTTTGCGAAGCCGCATTACTTAGGCCTTCCAGACAATTGGTTCCAATTATTTGAAGATACCCAATAAAAAACGCCCCGCCGGCGGCAACCGGCGGGGCGTGGATAGATCAGCTTGCCTGAAGGCAATAATCCGACCTACTGCAATTCGGATTATACCACCTTCGGGCAGGCTTTGACAAGTATGCCTCGGAGGTGATTTTTATGGTGTGCGTGCGCTGTGGGCGGGAACTGCCCGAGGGCAGTCTTTTCTGCAATATCTGCGGCAAGCGCCAGCCCGCGGCCCCGGCCCCGCAGCGGCGCAAGCGGCGGCGGGCCAAGGGCACCGGCACGGTGTACAAGCTGTCCGGGCGTCGAGCGCGTCCCTGGGCCGCCGTGGCTGCCGACGGCACCCTCATCGGCACCTTTGCCGATGCCGGCGAGGCCGTCACCACGCTGGACGCCGTCAACGCCAAAAAGGTAGCTGCCTGCCGGCTGGCCTACACCTTCACCGACGTGTATGAGCGCTGGTCGGCGCTGCACTTTCCCGAGATCGGCCCCAGCGGCGTCAGTTCCTACCGCAATGCCTACCGAAAATCGGCGCCGCTGTATGACCGCAAGATGATGGACCTCAAGACCGAGGACTACCAGGCCATCATCGAGACCATGAAGGCCAAGGGCGCCAGCCGCAGCCTGTGCGAGAAACAGCGGCAGCTGTTCAGCCAGCTTTGCCAGTACGCCATCCAGCAGGACATCATCCACACCAACTACGCCACCGGCCTGCACCTGCCCGCGGCCAACGCCCCCAAAACCAGGGTGTTTTCGGCGGCAGAGATCGAGGCCATCCGCGGCATGGTCCCCGACAAGCGCCTGGGCGAGACCGCCAAGATCGCGCTGGTGCTGATCTACACGGGCATGCGCCTGAACGAGTTGCTGCTGGCCCGGGCCGAGAATGTGCATCTGCCAAAGCACTATCTGATCGCCGGTGAAAAGACCGACGCCGGCCGGGACCGCACCATCCCCATCCACGAAAGCGTGGAACCGTATATCGCCGCCTGGCTGGGAGACCGCTCCGCCGGGTATGTGATCCAGAGCGCGGGCGGCGTGCCCCGGGACCACAACAATGTGCGCAAGAGTTTCCAGAGCCTGATGAAGCGGCTGGGCATCGATGGGGTCAGCCCCCACACCTGCCGCCATACCGCCGCCACCCGTATGCTGGCCGCCGGGCTGCCGGTGGAAGTGGTGCAGCAGATCCTCGGCCACGCCGACGCCACCACCACTTTGAATATCTACACCCACCCCGATGTGGCCACATTGGTGTCCGGGGTGCGAAAAATGGACTGATCCGGCATACCCCGTCCCTTGGGTTTGTTCGTTTATTTGTTAGGTTACGCCGTGTTTCTTGGCATTTTTTAGGTGGCGGCCACGTAAGCAAGGTTGCCCTGCAAAAAGAAAGCGCCCCGGACTTGACGTTGTATCGTCAGGTCCGGGGCGCTTTTGGAGCGGGATACGAGTCTCGAACTCGCCACCTACTGCTTGGGAAGCAGTCACTCTACCGGATGAGCTAATCCCGCATCGGTGAGAATGATTATACCCCACCGAAACGGGTTTGTCAAGAGGGCTCGCCGCAGGTCCGGCTTTGGGCGTTACGCCCGGTCCTTATACAGATCCGCCAGGTTCAGAAGGACTTCCACGGCCTGGTCCATCTTTTCCACTGTGATGCACTCGAAGGGACCGTGGAAATTGCGCCCGCCGGTGCCGAGGTTCGGGCAGGGCAAGCCTTTATAGGACAGCGTCGCGCCGTCGGTACCGCCGCGGATGGGCGTTTCGATGGGCGTGAGCCCCGCCGCGCGGATGGCAGCGCGGGCGTTTTCGATCAGATGGAAATGGGGTTCGATCTGCGCGGACATATTGCGGTAGCTGTCGGCCAGTTCCACCTCCACAGTGCCGTCGCCGTACTTGTCGTTCAGGCAGGCGGCGATGTGCTGCATCTGGGCTTTGCGGGCCTCAAACCGGGCGGCGTCATGGTCCCGCAGGATATAGCCGAGCTTGGCTTCGGTCACGTCGCCGATCATGCTGCACAGATGGAAAAATCCCTCATACCCTTCGGTGTGTTCAGGGCGGGCAAACGCCGGCAGGGCGTTGTGGAACTCGATGGCGATGTTCTGGGCGTTGCGCATGGTGTTCTTGGCGCTGCCCGGGTGCACCGAAAAGCCGTGCACCTTGACCACCGCGCCGGCGGCGTTGAAGTTTTCGTAGTTGATCTCGCCCACGTCGTCGCCGTCCACCGTGTAGGCCCAGGTCGCGCCGAAGCCTTCCACATCAAAGAGGTCGGCCCCCTGCCCTACTTCTTCGTCGGGGGTGAAGGCCACGCAGATCTTGCCATGGGGACGGTTTTCGGCGCGCAGGCGCTCCACCATCGTCATGATCTCGGCCACGCCGGCCTTGTCGTCGGCGCCCAGCAGCGTCGTGCCGTCGGCGGTGATCAGGGTCTGGCCCTTCATCTCGGCCAAAAACGGGAACTCGCACACCCGCATGACGTCGCCGGTGGCGGGCAGGGTAACGTCGCCGCCGTCGTAGTTTTCTTGCAGCTGGGGGCACACGTTTTCGCCCGAGGTGTCGGGCGAGGTATCCATGTGAGCAATGAAGCCAAGACCCGCAGTCCCTTCGTACCCGGGCGTGGCGGGCAGCGTGGCGTAGACATAGCCGTGCTCATCCACCCGGGCGTCCGCCAGGCCCAGGCCGGCCAGCTCTTTGCAGAGCATATGGGCCAGATCGAACTGGCGGGCCGTGGTGGGATGGGTGTTGCTGTCGGGGTCCGAGGTGGTATAGACCTTTACATAGTTCAGAAAACGCTCGTAAGCGCGCATGGGACATCCTCCTTTACAAGGCGGCCGTGCCCGGCCGCATGGAGGCATTGTAACACAAAAAACAGCAATTTCCAAGAGCGGGGCCTTTTCAAGCCCACTCTTTTATGTTAGAATTATGAAGATTATAAAGGCGTTTTATGCCGTTTATCGGCACACTTTTCTCAATAACCAGACCAGGGAGGCCAGTTATGGCAGACACCATCTTCAAAGGCAAGACACTGTTGATCACCGGCGGTACGGGCAGCTTCGGGCATACGGTGCTCAAGCATTTTCTGACCACCGACATCGGCGAGATCCGCATTTTCTCCCGCGATGAGAAAAAGCAGGACGATATGCGCCACGATCTGCAGGCCAATTACCCCGAACACTATGAAAAGGTCAAGTTTTATATCGGCGATGTGCGCAACATCCAGAGCCTGCGCGACGTGATGCCGGGGGTGAACTATATCTTCCACGCGGCGGCCCTCAAGCAGGTGCCCTCCTGCGAGTTCTTCCCCATGGAAGCCGTGCGCACCAACATCGAAGGCACCGACAACATGCTGCACGCGGCCATCGAAGCCAACGTGGAGCGGGTGGTCTGCCTGTCCACCGACAAGGCCGCCTACCCCATCAACGCCATGGGTATCTCCAAGGCGATGATGGAGCATGTCATCACCGCCAACGCCCGCGTGTCCGCCCAGCGGGGCGGACCCGTCATCTGCTGCACGCGGTACGGCAACGTCATGGCCAGCCGCGGGTCGGTTATTCCGCTGTTCGTGGACCAGATCCGCGCGGGCAACCCCATCACCATCACCGACCCCAACATGACCCGCTTTTTGATGAACCTGGACGAGGCCGTGGACCTGGTCATGTTTGCCTTTGAGCACGCCAACCCCGGCGATCTGTTCATCCAGAAATCCGACGCTTCCACCATCGGCGACCTGGCCAAGGCCGTACAGACGCTGTTCGGCGACACGGGCACCCGCATCATCGGCACCCGCCACGGCGAAAAGCTGTACGAGACCCTGATGACCAAGGAAGAACGCATGCGCAGCGAGGATATGGGCGGGTATTTCCGCGTGGCCGCCGACAACCGGGACCTGAACTACGACAAATACTTCATCAAGGGTCAGGTGCACACCCAGGCCGACGAGGACTACACCAGCCACAACACCCGCCGCCTGAATGTGGAAGAGACCATCGCCAAGATCAAGACCACCGACTATATCAAAGAGGAGCTGGCCAAGGATGGCAAGTGCTGAGTTTGACAAGCAGTCCCCCGTTCTGATCACCGGGGCGGACGGCTTTGTGGGCAAGAACCTGGTCGCCACCCTGAAAGCCCGGGGCTACACCGACCTGATGGAATTCGAAAAGGACGACACCCCCGAGACCCTGGCGGCCTATTGCCGCCGGGCGGCCTTCGTGGTGCATCTGGCGGGCATCAACCGCCCCAAGGACCCCAGCGAGTTTTACGCCGGCAACGCCGGGCTCACCGACGTGATGCTGTCCCTGCTGGAACAGGCGGGCAATGCCGCGCCGGTGCTGGTGACCTCCAGCATTCAGGCCGCGCTGGACAACGACTACGGCAAGAGCAAGTTGCAGGCCGAACAGGCCATCTTTGCCCACGGGCAGCGCACCGGCGCGCCGGTATACGTGTTCCGCATGGAAGGCGTGTTCGGCAAATGGTGCCGCCCCAACTACAACAGCGTGGTGGCCACCTTCTGCCACAATGTAGCCCACGGCCTGCCCATCCAGGTGCGGGACCCGGACTATTCCCTGCCGCTGGTCTACATCGACGACGTGGTGACCTGTATCCTGGACGCCATGGAAAAGGGCGAGGCCGTGCGGGACGAACAGGGCATCTGCCGCATCCACCCCGTGCACACGGTCACGCTGGGGCAGCTGGCCGGGGCCATCCAGGGCTTTGCCAAAGCCCGGGGGGGCGAGGCCGCCAGGGCTCTTGGCGCCGACGGGGCGCCCACGCTGGCCGTGCCCGATCTGGCCGAGGGCTGCTTTGAGAAAAAGCTGTATTCCACCTATCTTTCCTACCTGCCCGCCGACAGCTTTGCCTACGACCTGAACATGCACTGCGACGACCGGGGCAGCTTTACCGAGTTTCTGCGCAGCCCCGAACGCGGCCAGGTCAGCGTGAACATCTCCCGCCCGGGCATCGTCAAGGGCAACCACTGGCACCACACCAAAAACGAAAAGTTCCTGGTGGTCAAGGGCGAGGGCGTGATCCGGTTCCGGCAGATCTTCTCGGACGAAGTCATCGAGTACCGGGTATCCGGCGACAAATTGCAGGTGGTGGACATCCCCTGCGGCTACACCCACAACATCGAGAACGTGGGCGAAGGCGACATGGTCACCGTGATGTGGGCCAACGAAGCCTTTGACCCCGAACGGCCCGACACCTTCTTTTTGCCGGTGTGAAGTCGCCGGAACCATTCCAACCGAAAAGGACGCTGTTGATTTATGAACAAGCTGAAACTGATGACCGTCATCGGCACCCGGCCGGAGATCATCCGCCTGTCGACCGTCATCAAAAAGTGCGACAAATATTTTGACCAGATCCTTGTGCACACGGGGCAGAACTACGACTATACCCTGAACCAGATCTTCTTTGAGGACCTGGGCCTGCGGGCGCCCGACTTTTACCTGGACGCCGTGGGCAAGGACCTGGGCGAGACCATCGGCAACATCATTGCCAAGAGCTATGCGCTTATGGTGGAGCAAAAGCCCGACGCCCTGCTGATTTTGGGCGATACCAACAGCTGCCTGTGCGCCATCGGGGCCAAGCGGCTGCACATTCCCATCTTCCACATGGAGGCCGGCAACCGCTGCTTTGACGAGTGCCTGCCCGAGGAGACCAACCGCCGCATCGTGGACCACATTGCGGACGTGAACATGTGCTACTCGGAGCACGCGCGCCGGTACCTGAATGCCGAGGGCACCGCCAAGGAGCGCACCTTTGTCACCGGCAGCCCCATGGCCGAGGTGCTGCACGCCAACCTGGAAAAGATCGAAGCGTCCGATGTGCTGGAACGCCTGGGTCTGGAGGCGCACAAGTATATGCTGCTGTCCGCCCACCGGGAGGAAAACATCGACACCGAGAAGAATTTCGTCGATCTGTTCACCTCCGTCAACCACCTGGCCCAGACCTATGACATGCCGATTTTGTATTCCTGCCATCCGCGCAGCCGCAAGCGGCTGGAGGCCATGGGCTTTGAGCTTGACCCCCGCGTGCGCCTGCACGAGCCCCTGGGCTTCCACGACTACAACCATTTGCAGATGAACGCCTTCTGCGTGGTGAGCGATTCCGGCACGCTGCCCGAGGAATCCAGCTTCTTCCTCAGCGTGGGGCATCCCTTCCCCGCCGTGTGCATCCGCACCTCCACCGAGCGCCCCGAAGCCCTGGACAAGGCCTGCTTTGTGCTGGCCGGCATCGCCGAGGGCGGCGTTGAGCAGGCGGTGGCCACCGCCGTGGCCATGAACGAAAACGGCGACGAGGGCATCCCCGTGGCCTATTACACCGAGGATGTGTCCAACAAGGTGGTCAAGATCATCCAGAGCTGCACCGGCGTGGTCAACAAGATGGTGTGGCGCAAAGTCTGATTTTTGCAGGAAAGGGCGTGGGGACAACCGATGCCGAAAAAACGCATCCTGGTCGTGACCCAGCACTTCTGGCCGGAAAACTTCCGCATCAACGACATTGTGGAAGGGTTTCTGGCCGACGGGCTGGAGGTGGACGTGCTGTGCGGACTGCCCAACTACCCCAAGGGCGAATGGTTCGACGGATACGGCCCCAACGGCCCCTTTGAGGAACTGTACAAGACCGCCCAGGTGTTCCGTGCCAAAGAAGTCCCCCGCAAGGGCAACACCTCGGTGAGCATCTTTCTGAATTATGTCAGCTGGCCGCTGAACGCCGCGGGCAACCTGGACCGGCTGCCCGGCGGATACGATGCGGTGTTCTGCTTCAACACGAGCCCGGTGCTCATGTGCTGGCCGGCCATCCGATATGCCAGACGCCACCGCATCCCCCTGACCAACTATGTGCTGGACATCTGGCCCGAAAACCTGTACAGCGTTCTGCCCGTGAAAAACAAAGCCCTGCGCGGCATTGCCCAGGGCGTCAGCGACTGGCTGTACAAGCGCTGCGACCGGCTGATCGCCATGAGCGAGCCCTTGCAGCGCCGCCTGATGCAGCGCACCGGCAAGGCCGCCGACAAGGTGGCCGTGATCCCCCAGTACTGCGAGGATTTTTATGCCGAGCCCGTGCGGGACGAGACGCTGCACGAGCGCTTCGGCGGGCGGTTCAACCTGGTGTTCACCGGCACCTTTACCCCGGCCCAAAGCCTGGAGACCGTGATCGAGGCCGTTCGCCTGGCCCGGGACAAAGGCGCCGGCGACCTGCATCTTCTGCTGGTGGGCGACGGCATGAGCCGCACCGCCCTGCAAACGCGGGTGCACGAAGCCGGTGCAGACGGGTACGTGACCTTTTACGGCAGCGTGCCGGCGGCGGATATCCCCCGCTTTACCGAACTGGCCGACGCGCTAATCGTGTCCTTGTCCGATTCGCCCGATCTGGGCCTGACCGTGCCCGCCAAGGTTGCCAGCTACATGGCCGCCGGCAAGCCGGTGCTGGCCAGCATGGACGGCGCGGGCTTTGACGCCGTGCGGGCGGCGGGCGGGCTTTCCAGCCCAGCCTGCGACGCCGGCGCGCTGGCCGACAATCTGGCGCGCCTGTGCGCCATGGACCCCGACGAACGCGCCGGCATGGGCCTGCGCGCCAAAGAGTATTATCTGGCCCATTACCGCCGCGCCCAGCTATTGCGAAAGCTGGAGGACTTTACATTGTACGGCCGGGCATGACCCGCCCGGCCAAACCAACCCACAAACACACAGAGGTGCCGTTTTGCAAACCGATGCCAAAATTCTGGTGTTGATCCCCTGCTACAACGAGGAGGCCAACATCGTCAACACGGTGGAACGCCTGCGCCAGCTATGCCCGCAGGTGGACTACCTGGTGATCAACGACTGCTCCACTGACCGCAGCGCCGCGCTGCTGAAGGAGCACGGATACGAATACCTGGACCTGCCGGTGAATCTTGGCATCGGCGGGGGCATCCAGTGCGGGTATGTGTACGCCGCCGCCAACGACTACGACGTGACCGTACAGATGGACGGCGACGGTCAGCACGACCCCGCCTACCTGATGGACGTGGTGCTGCCCGTGGCCAACGGCGAGCTGGACATGTGCATCGGCAGCCGGTTCATCACCCGGGAAGGATTCCAGACCAGCTTTATGCGCCGCGTGGGCATCCGCTTTTTGAGCGGCATGATCTTTGTGCTGTGCGGGCGCAGGGTCCGGGACGTGACCAGCGGGTTCCGGGCCACGGGCCGCGCCATGACCGCGTACTTTGCCCGCCACTACGCCGCCGATTACCCCGAGCCGGAAGCCATCCTGGCCGCAAGCCTGGCCGGGTTCCGCGTGGGCGAGGCCCCCGTGGTCATGCACGAGCGGCAGGGCGGCGTGTCCAGCATTTCCAGTTTCAAGAGCGCGTATTACATGATCAAGGTATCGCTGTCGCTGATCATTGACCGCCTTTCCATCAAGCGGGTGCGCAAGCTGTAACATTCGGTGCCCGCCGGGCACTTATGATCGAAGGGATGAGCCATGACAGACAAGTTTCAGGCCTTTATGATCCTGGGCGCGCTGGCGCTTTTGATTATTATTTTCGTGCTGCTCAAACACGGCAAGATGACGGTGAAGTACAGCCTTTTGTGGATGTGCCTTTCGCTGGTGCTGCTGGTGTTTGCCCTGTTCCCCTACGTGGTGTTCGTTCTGCGGGACATTCTGGACGTGCAGATGCCGGTCAACCTGGTGTTCATGCTGATGTTCTGCTTTGTGCTTTTGGTGCTGCTGTCCTTGAGCATCGCCATCAGCCAGCTGGCCGAAAAGTCAAAGCGGCTGACCCAGGCCAACGCCATTCTGGAAAAGCGGGTGCGGGAACTGGAGCAGGCGCTGCAAAGCAAGACCGATTCAAAGGACGGGCCCCGGTAAGGCCAACGAACACGGGATACGGGACGGTGTGACGGAATGACGATAACTTCGCTGATCTACCTGGGCTTTTTTGCGGTGACGGCCCTGGTCAATTACACCTTGCCGCGCATAGCTCGGCCGTACTTTCTGTTGGCGGCCAGCTATCTTTTTTACTGCTACGACCCGGCCAACCGCCTGCTGGCCCCGGTGCTGGCCGGCGCCACCCTGCTGACCTGGGTGTGCGGACTTGCAATCGGCAAAAGCCGGGTCCCTGCCGTGCGGGTGATCTTTCTGCTGGTCTCGGTGCTGGGCGGCGCGGGCCTGCTTTTGTACTACAAGTACTGGAACATGATCGCCGACGCCGCCGCCAGTCTGACCGGCGCGAAGGTTCCCCACCTGGACCTGATCGCCCCGCTGGGGTTGAGCTACTTTACCTTTGCAGCCATGAGCTACGCCATCGACGTGTTCAAAAAGCGCTGCAAGGTGGAGACGAACCTTTTGCACTACGCGATGTTCGTGAGCTTCTTCCCCACAATGATCACCGGCCCCATCGAGCGGTACCCCCATCTGCGGCCCCAGATCGAAAAGTCCCGCCGGTTCAGCTACACCCGCTGCGCGGGCGGCGCGTTCCGCATTTTGTGGGGCTACACCAAAAAGATGGTGATCGCCGACAATCTGAGCGTATACACGAGCTTTGTGTACGCCGCCCCCGATACGATGAGCGGACCAAACCTGCTGGCCGCCAGCATCCTGTTTGCGGTGCAGCTGTACATGGACTTTTCGGGCTGCTGCGACATTGCCCTGGGCGTGGCGCGCATCCTGGGATATGACCTGATCGAAAACTTTAACAGCCCCTTTGAGTCCACCAGCTTCAGCGAGTTCTGGACCCGCTGGCACATCAGTATGACGGGCTGGTTCCGGGATTACATCTACTTTCCCCTGGGCGGCAGCCGGTGTTCCACGCCCCGGCACCTGCTCAACATCCTGATCGTGTTCCTGGTATCGGGGCTGTGGCACGGCGCAGACTGGCGGTACCTGATGTGGGGCCTGGCCTGCGGAGCGCTGTGCGTGGCGGGCCGCGCCACGTTCAAGCTGCGGCGGGTCCTGTGGCGGTTCAACCCGCTGTACCGCGCCGCCTGGCTGAAAACCCTGATCCAGCGGGCGTTCGTGTTCGTCCTGTTTGTGGCGACGCTCGTATTCTTTGCCAGCGCGTTGTACGGGGCAGACCCCTACGGCGTGTACGCCGGCATCTTCCAGGGCTGGCAGGGCGGTCTTGCCCCCGCGTGGGACAGCGTCCTTGTCCTGCTGCACGACAGCGGTCTGGACGGACGGCTGCCGGTGGTGCTGATCTGCGGCAGCGCCATCGTCTTTGCGGCCGAAAGCCAGGGCCGCAACGTGGCCAAGTGGATCCGCGGCCAGAGTTTTGTGCTGCGCTGGACGCTGTATTACGCGGCCGCGGCGGCGATTTTGTTCTTCGGCGCGTTCGGCCAAAGCGCCTTCATCTACCAGCAGTTCTGACCTGGACGTGAAACATGCGGCCGGCCTTGCGCCATTGCCGCGGGAAGGAGCCTTTTCCATGCCTCAAGCACCTCGCACCCCCGTGCCCCAACCCACCCAGCGGGTCCGCCGTTCGGGCGGCGTGGCGGCCCCCGCCCGCCCCGAGAGCGCCCAGCCGCCCCGGGAACAGCGCGCGCAGCGCAAGGGTCCGAATCTGTTCTTGCGCGCCTTGTATGGTTTGCTGCGCCGGCTGTATTTCGGCGGCAAGACCCTGTTTCGCATCGCGCTGCTGGCGCCGATCCTCGTGTTTATGGTGTGGGTCAGCTACACCGTGGACCGCAGCGGTCTGTTCCAGGGCGCGCTGGCGCCCCGCCGCATCGTGGACCTGATGCTGCAGGGGTATGACGTGACCAACTTTGAGTCCATGGACGAGCG
Source organism: Faecalibacterium sp. UBA1360 (assembly GCA_002306375.1). Classification (GTDB taxonomy): domain Bacteria; phylum Bacillota; class Clostridia; order Oscillospirales; family Ruminococcaceae; genus Gemmiger. Next base: position 8,908 of record DBRU01000109.1, on the reverse strand, counting down.
CCAGGTCGTGCAGCTGTTCGCCCAGGATGTGCCCGAAACGCCCCAGGTCATCGGCATCGGATCCAGCCGCATTTTGCAGTTCAACCGCGAGCTTGTGGGGGTGGACAGCTTTTTCAACATGGGCGTGACCGGCGCCGACGTGCGGGACAACATGACCAGCTACTACAAGATGGTCACCTATGACAAAGCTCCCGAGGTCCTGATCTGGAGCGTGGACCCGTGGGTGTTCTACGGCAACGAGGCCGCCTACGACTACCGCGCCGACGCCGACTTGTACAACGAGTTCCTGACCAAGGTGCTGGGCGTGCCCACCGACTATGAGGAGCCCGACCGGGTGGAATTGTGGAAGGCGCTGGTGGAGCCGGCCTATTTCCAGGGAAATGTGGATTACTACGTCAAAAACCGGGGCCAGGATGTGGTGACCGACGACGAGGGCAACACCATCGAGTTCAACCCCGTCATCGGCGACCCCTACGACCAGCCCACCACGATCAAGCGCTCGGACGGCAGCGTTTTGTACGACACGGCCTTCCGCAACCAGACCCAGGAACAGATCCTGTCTTTGGCGGCGGCGGCCAGCCAGACCTTCAACAGCGTACATATGGAAGGCTTTGACGAGATGAGCGAGACCCAGATCCAGGCCTTTGAGGCGTTCATCGACTACGCCCACAGCCAGGGCACCACCGTCATCCTGATCCTGTCGCCGTGGCATCCCTTCCTGTACAATTACCTGCTCAACGAGACCGACCTGCACAAGGGCTTCTTCCAGGTGGAAACCTGGATGCGGCAGTACTGCGCCGAAAACAATGTGCCGCTGTACGGCAGCTACGACCCCGAGTGCGTCGAGGGCATTGAGGAGCTGGATTTCTTCGACGGGCTTCACTGCAAAGACACCGGCATCAAGAAGTTCTTCCCCGGCGTGCCGGCGGTGCTAAACGCCATCGAGACCAACACCCTGCCCGACCCGCTGGCCGTGACGCCCCGTACCTCCCTGCCCGCGACCGAGGATGCCGAAACCGACGCCTGAGGCCGATGCGGCGGAACTTTGCCCAAATCCTTCCCGGATGCTTGACAGATTTTGGGAAATCTGTTACACTTGGTTTCGTTATCATCCATACGAAATGCGTGGACGGGGAAAAAGCGATTCCGATTTCCAGCCAAAGAGAGCCGCCGGTTGGTGTAAGGCGGTGCGGACGGTCTCGCGTCACTGGCCCCCGAGCAGCCGGGCTGAGCAGGCATCCTGTTAGGTTCGGACGGAATCCTGACCGTTATCATACAGGCGCGATTCGCCCCGTCATACGGGCCGATCGTACAAAGTGGCCGCCCCGTTCAGGACGGCAATGAGAGTGGTACCGCGGGTACGGCAAAAATGAATTTGCTCCCGTCTCTCAAAGGCACTTGCCTTTGAGGGGCGGTTTTTTATTTGCAAAAAACCGCTCCGCAAAGGCGCACACAACCTGAAGGAGGCAACACATCATGATGGACGCAACCAAGTATCACGTAGGCTACTATCCCCCGCCGGTGGAGCCGGGCCATGTCTATGAATGGCCCCAGAAGGACCACATCGAACAGGCCCCGGCCTGGTGCAGCGTGGATCTGCGGGACGGCAACCAGAGCCTGATCGTGCCCATGAACCTGGAAGAAAAGCTGGAATTCTATGACATGCTCATCAAGGTGGGCTTCAAGGAGATCGAGGTGGGCTTCCCCGCCGCCAGCGAGACCGAATACACCTTCCTGCGCACCCTGATCGACGGCAACCGCATCCCCGAAGACGTGACCGTCCAGGTGCTGACCCAGTGCCGCGACCACATCATCCGTCGCACCTTTGAGGCCGTCAAGGGCGCGCCCCGGGCCATCATCCACTTCTACAACTCCACCAGCGTGGCCCAGCGGGAACAGGTGTTCCGCAAGAGCAAGGAAGAGATCAAGCAGATCGCCGTGGACGGCGCCAAGCTGGTCAAGCAGCTCAGCGAAGAGTACGAGGGCAACTTCCTGTTCGAGTACAGCCCCGAGAGCTTCACCGGCACCGAGCCCGAATACGCCGTGGAAGTGTGCAACGCCGTGCTGGACGTGATGCAGCCCACCCCCGAGCGCCCCATGATCATCAACCTGCCGGTGACCGTGGAGATGAGCATGCCCCACGTGTACGCCAACCAGATCGAGTGGTGCTCCAAGCACCTGAAATACCGCGACAGCGTGATCCTGTCCACCCATCCCCACAACGACCGGGGCTGCGGCGTGGCCGACGCCGAGCTGGCCGTGCTGGCCGGGGCCCAGCGCATCGAGTGCTGCCTGTTTGGCAACGGCGAGCGCACCGGCAACGTGGATGCCATCACCCTGGCCATGAACATGTACAGCCACGGCGTGGACCCCAAGCTGGACTTCTCCGACATGCCGGGCATCTGCGAAGTGTACGAGCGGGTCACCCGCATGCACGTGTACGAGCGCACGCCCTACGCCGGCAGCCTGGTGTTCGCGGCGTTCAGCGGCAGCCACCAGGACGCCATCGCCAAGGGCATGAACTGGCGGCGGGAGCATGACCTGCACGAGTGGACCTGCCCGTACATCCCCATCGACCCCCACGACATCGGCCGCACCTACGACGCCGACGTCATCCGCATCAACAGCCAGAGCGGCAAGGGCGGCATCGGATTCTTGCTCCAACAGAACTACGGCTACAATCCCCCGCCCCGCATGCGGGAGGATCTGGGGTACCGGGTCAAGGATGTGTCCGACCACGAGCATCGCGAGCTGAGCGTGAAGGAAGTTCTGTATGTGTTCGAGCGGGCCTACCTCAACCACACCAAGCCGCTGAATGTTCCCGAAGCCCACTTCATCCAGAACCCGGACAACACGATCACCGCCGATGTGACCCTGCGGGTCAACGACGAGACCAAGGTCTGCCGCGCCACCGGCAACGGCCGTCTGGACGCGGTGGCCACCGCCATCGAACAGGAGACCGGGCTGCACTTCACCCTGGTGCATTACAGCGAGCACGCCCTGGACTCCGACACCAACAGCCGCGCGTGCAGCTATGTGGGCCTGAAATGGGCCAGCGGCGAGGAGACCTGGGGCTGCGGCACCCACACCGACATCATCGTGGCGGGCATCCGCGCGCTGGTGAGCGCTATCAACAACAAATGACCCGAACAGGGTAAACGGAGGTTTTTGCCATGGGAATGACCATGACCCAAAAGATTTTGGCCGCCCACTGCGGGGCCGATTCGGTCAAGGCGGGGCAGCTCATCAACGCCAGGCTGGACATCGTGCTGGGCAACGACATCACCACCCCGGTGGCCATCAACGAGTTTGAGAAGGCCGGGTTTGACTCGGTGTTCGACAAGACCCGCGTGAACATCGTGCTGGACCACTTTGTGCCCAACAAGGACATCAAGAGCGCCCAGCAGTCCAAGAAATGCCGGGAGTTCGCCAACAAGTACGACATCCTCAACTTCTACGACGTGGGCACCATGGGCGTCGAGCACGCCCTGCTGCCCGAAAAGGGCATCGTGACCGCCGGTGACTGCATCATCGGCGCCGACAGCCACACCTGCACCTACGGTGCGGTGGGCGCCTTCTCCACCGGCGTGGGGTCCACCGACATGGCCGCCGGTATGGCCACCGGCATGGCCTGGTTCAAGGTCCCCGCCGCCATCAAGGTGGAGCTGACCGGCGCTTTGAAGGCCCCTGTCTCCGGCAAGGACGTGATCCTGCACCTGATCGGCATGATCGGTGTTTCGGGCGCTTTGTACAAGAGCCTGGAGTTCGTGGGCGAGGGCGTCAAGAGCCTGACCATGGAGGACCGGCTGTGCATCTGCAACATGGCCATCGAAGCCGGCGCCAAGAACGGCATCTTCCCGGTGGATGAGACCTGCGAGGCCTATCTCAAGGGCCGCAGCCAGCGTCCCTGGGTCAAGTACGAGGCCGACGCCGACGCCGAGTACGAGCGCACGGTCGTCATCGACCTGGACACCCTGGCGCCCACCGTCTCCTACCCCCATCTGCCGGAAAACACCCACCCCGCCGCCGAGGGCAAGGACATTGCCATCGACCAGGTGGTGATCGGTTCCTGCACCAACGGCCGTCTGGAGGACATGGAGGCCGCCTGGAAGGTGCTGAAAGGCCGCCACGTGGCCAAGGGCGTGCGGGTCATCATCATCCCCGCCACCATGGCCGTGTACAAGGAGTGCATCCTGCGTGGCTACACCACCGACTTCATCGACGCCGGGTGCATCGTCTCCACCCCCACCTGCGGGCCCTGCCTGGGCGGGTACATGGGCATTCTGGCCGAGGGTGAACGCTGTGTGTCCACCACCAACCGCAACTTTGTGGGACGCATGGGCCATGTGGATTCCGAGATCTATCTGGCCAGCCCCGCCACCGCCGCCGCCAGCGCGCTGACCGGCCGCATCACCGACCCGAGGGAGGTTTGAAGATGAAAGCACAGGGTACTGTTTACAAATACGGGGACAACATCGACACCGACGTCATCATTCCCGCCCGTTACCTGAACACCCAAGACGCCAAGGAACTGGCCAGCCACTGCATGGAGGACATCGACAAGACCTTCATCACCAAGGTCAAGGCCGGCGACATCATGGTGGGCGGCGAAAACTTCGGGTGCGGGTCCTCCCGCGAGCACGCGCCCCTGGCCATCAAGTCCGCCGGCGTGGACTGCGTCATCGCCAAGAGCTTTGCCCGCATCTTCTACCGCAACGCCATCAACATCGGCCTGCCCATCCTCGAATGCCCCGCCGCCAGCGAGGCCATTGCCGACGGCGACACGGTGGCCATCGACTTTGATACCGGTGTCATCACCGACGTGACCACCGGGGCCGTGTTCCAGGCGGAACCGTTCCCGCCCTTTATCCAGAACATCATCCAAAAAGGCGGCCTGATGGCCAGCATCCGGGAGGGCAACTAAGATGCAGAAGAATATCGCCCTGATCTACGGTGACTGCTCCAGCCCCGAGATCGTGACTCAGGCGGTGCGGGTACTGGACAAGATCGCCGCCAAGCACGGCCACACCTTCACCTACACCCGCGCCTACATGGGCGGCGAGGCCATCGACAAATTCGGTGATCCCCTGCCCCAGTCCGAGCTGGACAAGTGCCTGGCGGCGGACAGTGTGCTGCTGGGCGCCATCGGCGGACCCAAGTGGGAGGGCATGCCCGGGGACAAGCGCCCGGAAAAAGGCCTTTTGCGGCTGCGCGCCGGCATGGGGCTGTACTCCAACAGCCGCCCGGCCAAGATCTGGCCCCAGCTGGCCGATGCCAGCCCGCTGAAACAGGAGATCGTGGACAAGGGCATCGACTTCATCGTGGTGCGGGAGCTCATCGGCGGCGTGTACTTCGGCGAGCACAATACATACGAAGAAAACGGCGAGAAGATCGCCGTGGACACCATGCCCTATGCCGAGCACGAGATCGAGCGCATCGGGCGCATCGGCTTTGAGACGGCCATGAAGCGCCGCAAGAAGCTGACCTGCGTGGACAAGGCCAACGTGCTGGACACCAGCCGGTTGTGGCGGGCCGTGATGCACCGCCTGGCCGCCGAGTACCCGGAAGTGGAATACGGCGAGATGTTCGTGGACAACGCCGCCATGCAGATCTGCAAGAACCCGGCCCAGTTCGACGTGATCGTCACCGAGAACATGTTCGGCGACATCCTGTCCGACGAGGCCAGCGAGATCACCGGCAGCATCGGCATGGTGCCCTCCTCCAGCCTGGGCGAAGGCACCAACGGCCTGTATGAGCCCATCCACGGCTCCGCCCCCGACATTGCCGGGCAGGACGTGGTCAACCCCATCGCCTGCATTTTGTCCGCGGCCATGATGCTGCGGTACAGCTTCGGCATGGCGGCGGAAGCCGACGAGATCGAGGCCGCTGTTTCCGCCGTGCTGGACGAAGGGCTGCGCACCGCCGACATCATGCAGGAAGGCCGCACCAAAGTGGGCTGCACGGCCATGGGCGACGCCATTCTTGCACATATCTGATCGCATCATAAAAGCAAACGCAATGCCCCCGCCGCAGAACCATGCGGCGGGGGCGATGCTTTTATGATGAAACGGGAATGGCGTATCAGGTGCGGGGCTGCTCCCGCCAGGGATGGTCTTGGGCGTAGCGGTTGTAGCGGGTGTTCTGCCAAAGCTGGCTGCCCACGGCCCAGGCCAGCTGGTACAAAATTGCCAGCCAAAGAGGCATGGTAACAGGAAAGCTCGACAACAGCTTGCCGGAATAGATGCACAGCCACATAAACAAAGCCAGCAAAAGAATATTCCAGCCCATTTCCACCCACATACCAAACCGCAGACACAGCCGATGCCCGATGCGGTGCAGCCAGGCGCAAAGATACAGCCAAAGCAGAAACAGGAACGGGGACATCAGCTCCCGGACCAGACTTGCATCGGCAGTGCCCCCGCTGATCACAAGAGCAATGACGTTGAACACCGCATAGAGCAGATAAAAAGCGGGATACCATGTGGAGAGATAGTCCAGCGGACTGCCGCGGTCGATGTCATCCACGATCTGGCGGCAGTATTCATCCGGGTCACACCCCATGACCTGCTCAAGGTCATGGTCCTGCGCTTCTGCCCGGGCGGCCATGCCGATCAGGTCTTTGCGTACCAGTTCGATCTCATAGCAGTTCCATGTGTAGGACATCATCCGGGCATGTACCTGCCGCAGGATGTCCTGATTGCGCTTGTTCAGGGTGGAACTGCGCAGCCGATTTTCCTTGTACAGTTCGGTATATTCGTTTTGTATCAGGTTTCGCAGCATGATGTTCACATCCTTTCGCTGTCACTGATGTTCAGTCTTGCAGAATGGCCTCCACCGCCGCGGCGGTGGAGCGCCAGGCCTGCTCGAATTCCGCCAGGTATTGGCTCCCCTGCTCGGTCAGGCTGTAATATTTACGGCTGGGCCCGTTGGGGGACGCCTGATAGGCCGCGTTGAGCATCCCCTTTCGCTCCAGGCGCAGCAGCAGCGGGTAGAGCGTGCCTTCGGTCACGTCCGCAAAGCCTGCCTGCCGCAGCGCCGCCACGATGGCATACCCGTAAGAGGGTTCCCGCCCGATGATCTTGAGGATGCAGCCTTCCAGGGTGCCCTTGTTCAGCTGTGATCGTTCAAACACGGCGCCCCTCCTTTACTACCTTGCATTGCAAGGTTCCTTCGACTATATTGTAATGCAAGGTAGCTCTGTTGTCAATCCTGCCGCATAAAAAAATACCGCCCGGCGGGGCGTTTCCCGCCGGGCGGCTGCTGTTATGTAGAACAAAGGATAGGTCAGGTCGTTTCCCAGGGGGAACGGACGATCTGGCCGGAGTCCACCTTGGTCAGGTCCGCCACGTCGGCCCCGGCCTTGACGATGGCCCCGGGGGCCAGGTGGACCGCCGTGCCCAGGCGGGCGTCGTGGTCCAGGATCGTCCCCGCGTTGAGCAGGCAACCCGGGCCGGTGCGCACGTTGGCCCCCACAAAGGCAAAGGGCAGCACCACGGTGCCCGCGCCCAGACTGGCCGAAGAACACACCTCCGCCGCCGGGTGGATGAACACCGGCAGCTCATACCCCACAGCCCGCAGCTTTTGCAGCAGGTCCCGGCGCAAAGCGTTGTCCCCCACCGCCACAAAGGCAGCCTTGCAGCGGCGGCGCAGGACGGGGTCGATGTAGTCCCGCAGCATACCGGCGCAGCCCGGGGCTTTGTCGTCCAGGTAGACCGGTTCGCCCCAGCCCGTATCCCGCAGCATCTCGCCCAGCTGTGTGCCGAAACCGCCCCGTCCCAGCACCAGGATCTTCCGGTTTGTCTGCAACAATGCCATACCAAACACGACCTTTCGGCTTTTTAGCACAGTATAGCATGTTTTGGGGCCCGGATACAAGAAAAACCGGGCCGGGCAAAGTCATACTTCCCTGTTTTTTCGGCCATCAAAATCGACAAAAAGCGCCGGGCAAAACTGTTGGGGGTGGTCCACATGGCTGAAAACCCTTGCCCCCGCTTGCTTTTTTTCGCCGGGGGCTTTACACTGAATTTACAGGTTGCCCACCTGTTTGCCTGGGGCGATACTTTGTTAAGGAGGGTGCGCTGTGCCGTATCCGTTGACGAACCGCAAAACTCCCCGCGTGCACCCGTGCACGCAACAAGGTGGCAGCCGTGTATCCAATTCTACCCGGTAAGCGCAGTGTACGTGTACGCTGCGCTGTTTTATTTTTCCAGGGAGGTTATCAAGTATGGAAAACCGCAAAAAAGTAGCCGTCATCATGGGTTCCGACAGCGACTGGCCGGTGGTCAAGGGCGCCTGCACCGTGCTGAAAGAATTCGGCGTGCCCTATGAAGCGCGCATCCTGTCGGCCCACCGCACCCCCGAAGCCGCCGCGGCCTTTGCCAAGAGCGCCCGGGACAACGGGTTCGGCGTGATCCTGTGCGCGGCGGGCATGGCCGCCCATCTGGCCGGCGCTTTTGCCGCCAACACCACCCTGCCGGTGGTGGGCATCCCCATGAAGGGCGG
>DBRU01000109.1:0-231 GCA_002306375.1 Faecalibacterium sp. UBA1360 | reverse complement strand
AAAAAGCCAACGAACACATAACAACAAAGGAGCGTTACTCATGGATATCAAAGTTCTGGAGCAGATGTACGAAGGCAAAGCCAAGCAGGTGTTCGCCACCAGCGACCCCGAGATCGTGATGGTCCACTATAAAGACGACGCCACCGCCGGCGACGGCGAGAAGAAGGGCACCATCCGCGACAAGGGCATCGTGAACAACAAGCTGTCCAACGCCCTGATGCAGAAGCTGGA
>DBRU01000045.1:44912-57577 GCA_002306375.1 Faecalibacterium sp. UBA1360 | reverse complement strand
TGTTCACGAGATCACCGCCTGTTGATCGGGGCCGACGGCCCCGTTTTCGCCCGGTGCCGGGCGTTTTGGTCGTATCGGTCTTATCATACCGCGCCCCGGCCCGCAAGTCCAGTACCGGGGGCGTCGCTTTGCCGGATTTTTGCGGCGTTCAATGGCCCGACGGCTTTTGTTCCACCAGCTCCCGCTCGGTGGTCAGATCGGCGCGCAGCAGCGTGGCGAAAATGACGCCCAGGGGCAGCACGGTGACCCAGATCGAGCGCCCGCCCAGCAGCCGCCCGCACACCGTGCCGGCGACCGCCCCGGCTGTAAAGAACAGCAGCATGCCCGCGTGGCGGGCCCACTTGAGGCGGTGGGTCTTGTCGGCGCTGGCCCGGTGGCGCAGTTCCACGGCCAGGCCCACCCCCACCTGCCGGATGTGGTTGGTGACGAAGGTGGTGGCCACGGGCACGCCCTCGGCCTGGCGGAAGGTGTTGTACTGCATGGAGGCAATGAAGTTGATGACCACCTGGGAGATCTGCACGGGGGCCGAATCGGGCAGCGCCCCCAGCGCCAGCACGACCAGCATTTCCACCAGCATCAGGATGGTGTCCCACCGCACCCGCAGCCGGTGCTTGAGGGGGTTGGGCACCAGCTCGGACACAAAGGCCCCCAGAATATAGGCCGAGATGGGCACCAGATAATACCCGGCCTTGCCCCACTCGCCCGAGCCCAGGGCCAGACCCATGAGCACCACGTTGCCGGTCTGGGCATTGCAGAAGATGCCCCCGCGCAGCAGGTAGGTGTAGGCCCCCCAGAACCCCGCCACACAGATCAGGGTAAAGTAGACCCAGTTTCTCTCACAGGTCAGGAATCGTTTTTCTTGTTCGGTTTGCAACGCACGCGCCTCTTTTCCATCGGTATCCGATCTATAGTATACTCTTTTCGGGCCGGGACGCAAGCGCCCCCCCGCCGGGGCGGGGGGCAAAAATCAGTCGATCTCCTCGCAGGGGTAGACAATACCCATCTGGGCCCGCAGATGGTCCATCTGCTCCATCATGTGGATGGTCTCGGCATGGGGCATGGAGGGGCACTCCAAAGCTCCGGCCCGGATGCAGTTCACGGTCTCCAGCACCTCATACTCGTAGCCGGTCAGTTGGGGCGGGCAGGCCTGCTCGTACACCAGGCGATGGTCGATGTCATACGCCCGCACGCCCTGGGGGTTGTTGATGTTGTCCACCACCAGGTAGCCCTTGGTACCATACACGATGCCACGCCGGTCGGCCACCGAGGTGGTGGTGGCGGTCAGGGTGGCCATGCGCCCGTCGGGCCACAGCAGGGTCATGCTGTCGTCCAGGTCCACCCCGGCCTCGTTTTTGGCGCACAGGCCGTGCAGGGCCACGGGGCGGCCAAAGACCATCTCGGCAAAGTTCAGGGGGTAGACGCCCACGTCCAGCAAAGCGCCCCCGGCCAGTTCGGGGTCCACGATGCGGCGGTTGCCCGTGATGGGGTACCCCAGGCTGGCGGTCAGGCGTTTGGGTTCGCCGATGAGCCCCCCGGCCACCACCCCGTCGATGATGCCACGCATGGGCTGGTACCGGGTCCAGATAGCCTCGGTGACCAGCAGGCCCTTGGCCCGGGCGCGGTTCAGGGCGTCCGCGGCCTGGCGGGCGCTGACCGTAAAGGCCTTTTCGCACAGGACATGCTTGCCGTGGTCGATGCACAGGCGCATATGGCGGTAATGGTGGGAATGGGGCGTGGCGATGTACACCAGATCCAGCTCGGGGTCGCGCAGCATCTCCTCATAGCTGCCAAAGGCCTTGCGCACGCCCTCTTCGGCGGCAAAGGCCCGGGCCCTGTCCGGGTCGCGGGCCGCCACCGCGTACAGTTCCACCTCCGGGTGTCCGTTCTCATTGAGCATGCGCAGGGTCTTTGCCATCACGCGGGCAATGCCGCCCGCGCCCAGAATACCAAGTTTCATGCTTTTACCCTCCTTCGCGGGGATGTTTGCTTCAGTATACCACGGCGGCGCGCGCCGGGGCAACCGCCCTTTACAAGCCGGCGGCCGCACGGTACAATAAAGAAAAAAGCCGGTCTTGCGCGCGGTCGCGCGGTTCTGTGAGAAAACAATGCCGCAAAGCCTTTGTTCTCTTATGTCGTTCGCGCTTTGCGCCCCGCGTTGTGCCCCGGCGCATGCCCGGCGGAAAGGATATGACCTGATGGACCAAACCTACCAAGCCCTGTTCACCCCCTGGAAGATCGGGAAGGTGGAGATCAAGAACCGCATCGTCCTGTGCCCCATGGGCGGCACGTCCCTGTTCGGATGGATGGAGCCCAACCACTTTGACAAGGAGGCCGCCGCCTTTTTCCTGGAGCGGGCCAAAAACAACGTGGGCCTGATCATTCCGGGCATCGCCCCCATCCGGGACACCATCGGCGGGCGCTGGCTGTACCAGAACAAAAAGATGTTTGCGGAACTCAAACAGTATATGACCGAGATCCACGCCACCGGGGCCAAACTGTTCGTACAAATCACGGCCGGCATGGGCCGTTCCTGGGGCATCTCGGACCAGGTGCTGCCCTTGCACAAGAACCCCGTGCTGCGGGTGCTGGCCAAGCCCGTTCTGGACACCGACTACCAGCTGGCCAGCCCCAGCCCCCTGCCCTCCCGCTGGGCCGAGGACGTGATTTGCCCCGAGATGACCCTGCGCCAGATCGAGGAGATCGTGGTGGCCTTTGCCAAAACGGCGGCCCTGTGCAAGGAGGCCGGCGTGGACGGCGTGGAGGTGCACGCCGTGCATGAGGGCTACCTGCTGGACCAGTTCGCCATGAAGTACACCAACCACCGGGCCGACCGCTACGGCGGCAGCTTTGAGAACCGCTACCGCTTTGCCGTGGAGATCGTCAAGGCCATCAAAAAGACCTGCGGGGCCGATTACCCCGTGTCGGTGCGGTACAGCGTGATCTCCAAGGTCAAGGATTTCTGCTACGGCGCCTTGCCCGGCGAGAAATACGACGAGATCGGCCGCGACATGGCCGAGAGCGAAAAGGCCGCCCGCTACCTGCAGGAGGCCGGGTACGACATGCTCAACGCCGACAACGGCACCTACGATTCCTGGTACTGGGCCCATCCGCCGATGTACATGCCCCAGAACTGCAACCTGGAGGACGTGGCCCACATCAAGCAGTGCGTGGACATCCCCGTGGTGTGCGCCGGCCGCATGGAGCCGGACGTGGCCGCCCGGGCCATCGCCGACGGACGCATCGACGCCATGGGCGTGGCCCGGCAGTTTTTGGCCGACGGCGAATGGGTGACCAAGCTGCTGGAAGACCGCAGGCAGGACATCCGCCCCTGCATCTGCTGCCACAACGCCTGCTTCAACATGTCCCACCACAAGGGCCACGCCAACACCCAGACCCTGCCCGACACCCGGGGCATGGCCCGGTGCGCCCTGAACCCCCGGACCATGCAGTCGAAAAAGTACCGCATCCTGCCCGCCGCCGCCCCCAAGGAGATCGCGGTCATCGGCGGCGGCATCGGCGGCATGGAGTCCGCCCTGGTCTGCGCCCGGCGGGGCCACAACGTGACCCTGTACGAAAAGTCCGACCGCCTGGGCGGCGTGTTCGTGGCGGCGGCCGCCCCCTCCTTCAAAGAGAAGGACCGGGACCTGCTGGCCTGGTACGCCCGGGAGCTGACCAAGTACCCCAACCTGACCGTCAGGCTCAACGCCCAGGTCAGGGACCCCGCCGACCTGCACGCCGACGAGGTGATCGTGGCCACCGGCTCGACCCCCGTGCGCCTGCCCGTGCCCGGGGCCGACAAGGGCATCGAGGCCGTGGACTACCTGCTGGGCAAGCGCCCCGTGGGGGACAAGGTGGTCGTGGTGGGCGGCGGCCTGACCGGCTGCGAGATCGCCTATGACCTGTATTTGCAGGGCAAGCACCCCGTGATCGTGGAGATGAAGGACGACCTGATCGCCGTGACCGGCGTGTGCCTGGCCAACGCCAGCTATCTGCGGGACTTCTTCAAGACCAACCGGGTGCCCGTATACCTGGAGACCACGGTCAGGGAGATCCGGGACGGCAAGGTCTTTGTGGCCGGCAAGGACGGCCCCGCCCGGGAGCTGGCCGCCGACTCGGTGATTTTGTCGGTGGGGTACCGCCCCGCGCCGCTGGCCCCCAAGGGCCGGCACATCCACCTGGTGGGCGACGCCGACAAGGTGGGCAACCTGCGCACCGTGATCTGGCGGGCGTGGGACGTGTGCATGAAACTGTAAGGAGGCAACGGCATGGTTCTGACAAAGGAACAACAGGACATCCTCAACGGCGCCAAAGGCGAGACCATGGCCAAGGTCATGAAAACGCTGATCATGTACGGCGAGATCTTTGGAGCCGAAAAGCTCGTGCCCGTGACCTCCCGGTACAATCATCTGGTGACTTCCTTCGGGCTCAAGGCGTTGGGCCCGGTGTACGACCTGATGGACCAGCTGATCGAAGCCGGGGCGGTGTCGGGGCAGAAATTCTCGGCGGACCCCCGGCCCCTGGACCCGAAGGTGCCGGCCAACTGGCTGCAAAACCTCGTGTTCAAAAAGTTCATGTACTCAAAACAGGACTTTTACGAAAACCAGCTCAAACAGCTGGGCCTGATGAATGAGGACGCTTTCAGCTGCGCATGCTACCTGGACGAGCAGGGCAACCGCCCGGCCAGGGGCGAGGTGCTCAGCTGGGCCGAGTCCTCGGCCGTGGTGTACGCCAACTCGGTGCTGGGGGCGCGGTGCAACCGCAATTCGGGCATCATGGACCTGATGGGGTCGGTGGCCGGGTACGTGCCCTGTTTCGGCCTGCTCACCGACGAGGGCCGCAAGGCCACCTGGGTCGTGCGGGTCGAGACCACCAAAAAGCCCGAGGCCCAGCTGCTGGGTTCGGCCATCGGCATGAAGGTGATGGAGGACGTGCCCTACGTCGTCGGCCTGGACCGCTGGCTGGGGCAGGAACTCAACGACGACGCCTGCGCCTACCTGAAAGACTTCGGCGCGGCCACGGCCTCCAACGGGGCGGTGGGGCTGTACCACATCGACGGGCTGACCCCCGAAGCCAAAGACCTGGGCCGGGACCTGATCGCCCCCGACGCCAGGGAATACGTCATCGACGACGCCGAACTCCGGCGGGTCAAAGACAGCTACCCCCTGGTGTGGAAAAACCCCGACGCAGCCCCCAAGCTGTGCTTTGTGGGCTGCCCCCACCTGAGCTTGCAGCAGCTCAAGGACTGGACGCTGCGCCTGGAACAGGGCCTGCGGGCCGCCGGGCGCAAAAAGGTCACAGTGCCCACGGTGTTCACCACGGCCCCGGGCGTCAAAAAGGCCTTTGAGGCCACGGTCTACGCCCCCCGCCTGGCGGGAGCCGGGGTGATCCTGTCCTGCATCTGCCCGCTGATGTACATGAACAATCCCCTGTGCGGGCCCATGCCGGTGATCACCTGCTCCAACAAGCTGCGCACCTACACCACCGCCCGCTATTACACCGAGGACGAGATCCTGTCCATCCTCACGAAAGGAGGCCCCCAATGAAAGAATTCCGCGGCCGTGTCGTCGCCCCGGGCTGCGTCAGCGCCCCGGCGCTGGTGTCCCACGGGGGGCTCAACACGCTGGCCTCCTTCCAGAAGGCGCTGCAATTCGGCGACAAAAAGGCCACCTGCGGCGACCAGAACAACCCCGACCTGTACGGCAAGCCCATGGCCGGCAAGGCGCTGTGCCTGCCCCAAACCATCGGCTCCACCACCGGCGGCCTGGTGCTGTACTGCGCCTGCTCCATGAACCGCCAGCCCGCCTGCCTTTTGTTCTCCAACCCCATCGACTCGCTGGCGGCCGCCGGCTCGGTGCTGGCCGCCGTCTGGCTGGAGGATGTGAACATGCCGGTCGTCGACTGCCTGGGCGAAGAATTCCTGGCCTTTGTCAAGGACGGCATGACCGTCACCGTCAAGGAAAACGGCCTGGTCTGCGTGGAATGACGCCGCCGGCGCAGCGCGTGCGCTCCCTTGTCAACATCCGTCGCCCAGGAGGTCCCGTATGAACTATCCCGCGATCCGCCAGGCCCGGTTCTTGTCCCGGCCCAACCGCTTTGTTGCCCTTGTGGAGCTGGACGGCGCGGTGCACAAAGTCCACGTCAAAAACACCGGCCGCTGCCGGGAGCTGCTGGTCCCCGGGGCGACGGTGTACCTGGCCCCCGGGGACAACCCCGACCGCAAGACCGCCTACGATCTGGTGGCCGTGGAAAAGGGTCCCCTGCTGGTGAACATGGACTCCCAGGCGCCCAACCGGGCGTTTGGGCAATGGGCCCGGGCCGGGCATTTTCGCCCGGGGCTGACCCTGCTTCGGCCCGAGACCGTGTGGGGGCGTTCCCGCTTTGACTTTTACTGGGAGTCGGACGCCGGCCGCCGGGGCTTTGTGGAAGTCAAGGGCGTCACGCTGGAAGAGAACGGCCACGCCCGCTTCCCCGACGCGCCCACCCTGCGGGGCGTCAAGCATCTGGAAGAGCTGGCGCTGTGCCGCCAGGCGGGGTTTGAGGCCACAGTCTGCTTTGTGGTGCAGATGGGCGGCATGACCGATTTTGCCCCCAACGACGCCACCCACCCGGCCTTCGGGGACGCCTTGCGCCGGGCCGCCGCGGCCGGGGTGGAGGTGCTGGCCATGGAATGCGCCGTCACGCCCCACAGCCTGGCGTTGTCCCGCCCGGTGCCGGTGCGTCTTTGACTGCCGCCGCGCGACAAAAAAGCAACAGCCGCGCTCCGCAAGTATGCGGAGCGCGGCTGTTTTGTCGGTGGTATCCCGGGCGCGGGGTCAGGCCAGGGCCTGTTCCAGGCGGGCGCGGATCTCCCGCAGGAACTCCAGCGAGGTGACCTTGCGGGCGGGGGCTTCGCCCTCCCACATGCCGCACAGATCGCCGGTCATGACGCCGGACTCGATGGTGTCGATGGTGGCCTTTTCCAGGGCGTCGGCGTAGCGCGCCAGGGCGTCGATGCCGTCCAGCTCGCCGCGCTTGCGCAGCGCGCCCGACCAGGCGAACAGGGTGGCCACCGGGTTGGTGGAGGTCTCCTCGCCCTTGAGGTACTTGTAGTAATGGCGGGTGACGGTGCCGTGGGCGGCCTCGTATTCATAGTTGCCGTCGGGGGACACCAGCACCGAGGTCATCATGGCCAGGGACCCGAAGGCCGTGGAGACCATGTCGCTCATCACGTCGCCGTCGTAGTTCTTGCACGCCCAGATAAAGCCGCCCTTGGAGCGGATGACCCGGGCCACGGCGTCGTCGATGAGGGTGTAGAAATACTCGATGCCCAGGGCCTCGAACTTTTCTTTGTATTCGGCGTCGTAGATCTCCTGGAAGATATCCTTGAAGGTGTGGTCGTATTTCTTGGAGATGGTGTCCTTGGTGGAGAACCACAGGTCCTGCTTGGTGTCCACGGCGAACTGGAAGCAGGACCGGGCAAAGGAAGCGATGGAGCTGTCCTTGTTGAACTGGCCCTGCAAGACGCCGGGGCCGTCGAAGTCGTTGATGGTCTCGCGGAAGACGCTGCCGTCCGCGCCGGTAAAGACCAGTTCGGCCTTGCCCGCGCCGGGCACGCGGTACTCGGCGGCGCGGTACACGTCGCCGAAGGCGTGACGGGCGATGGTGATGGGCTGCTGCCAGGTGCGCACCACCGGCGAGATGCCCTTGACCATGACAGGCGCGCGGAATACCGTGCCGTCCAGAATGGCGCGGATCGTGCCGTTGGGGCTCTTCCACATCTGGGTCAGGTTATACTCCTGCACGCGCTGGGCGTTGGGGGTGATGGTGGCGCACTTGACCGCCACGCCGTACTTTTTGTTGGCGTTGGCCGCGTCCACCGTGACCTGGTCCTTGGTCTCTTCGCGGTGGACCAGCCCCAGGTCGTAATACTCGGTGTTCAGATCCACAAAGGGCAGGATGACCTCATCCTTGATCTGCTGCCACAGAATACGGGTCATCTCGTCGCCGTCCATCTCCACGAGAGGGGTGGTCATCTTGATTTTTTCCATCGGTACTCTCCTCACTTGCGTCAAAGCGCCGGACTGTCGTTGTCAAATACAGTTTTTATTATAGCGCCGAACGCCGGATTGCGCAAGCGTCAAACCGCCGGCCCGGCCGGGGGGCATCCCCGCGACCCATCGGGGCGTGAGCCGGGCCGTACACATCATCGCGGCCGCGCCTGTAGGCTTCGCCCCCCGCCCTGCAGTCCCCGCCCCGCACAAAGGCCCGGGCGCGCCTTGCGGCACGCCCGGGCCTTTGTGCGGTTTTTCGGTTTTTCAGGCCGGGACCGTCACAGCAGGCCGGCCATCTGGGGCAGGCCCAGGCTGATGAAGGGCACATAAGTCACCAGCAGCAGGCCGACCAGAATGGCCACATAGTAGGCCAGCATATAGGGCATGACCTTGGCCAGGCTCGTGCGGCCCACCTTGATGGCCACGAACAGCGTGTTGCCCACGGGCGGGGTGATGTTGCCGATGCACAGGTTGTACACCAAAATCAGACCGAACTGCACGGGGTCCATGCCGAAGGTCTTGACGATGGGCAAAAACAGCGGGGTGAAGATCAGGATGGCGGGGGTCACGTCCATAAAGGTGCCGGCCACCAGCAGGATCACGTTCATGATGAGCAGGATCAGGATGGGGTTGGTGGTCACGCCCAGCAGCGCTTCGGAGATGGCCTGGGGGATCTGGGTAAAGGCCATGACCCAGCCCAGAATGTTGGACACGCCGATGAGGAAGACGACCATACCGCTCATCTTGGCGCTTTCCACCACGATGTTCCAGAAGGATTTGAGGGTGATGTTGCGGTAGCAGATGCCCAGGATCAGGGCGTAGACCACGGCGATGGCGGAGCCTTCGGTGGCGGTGAAGATGCCGCCCACGATGCCGCCGATGACCACGACGATCAGGGACAGGCTGGGCAAAGCGGCCAGGGTGGCGCGGCCCAGGTTCTTCCAGTCATATTTGCCGGGGGTGCCCTTGTAGCCCTTTTTCTTGGCGATGATGACGGCCACCACCATGCAGGCAATGGCCCAGATGATGCCGGGCACATAGCCGGCCAGGAACAAGGCGGCCACCGAGGTGCCGCCCGCCGCCAGCGAGTAGGTAATGAGAGCGTTGGACGGGGGGATCAGCAGGCCGGAGGGCGCGGACGCGCCGTTGGTGGCGGCGCACAGGGCCTTGTCATAGCCCTGCTCTTCCTCGCCTTTTTCCACCATGCTGCCCACGGCGGCGGCCGCGGCCGAAGCGGAGCCCGAAATGGCGCCGAACAGGGCGTTGGCGCCCACGTTGGTGACCAGCAAAGCGCCGGGCAGCTTGCCCAGCAGCGCCATGACGAAGTCCACCAGGCGCTTGGCGATGCCGCCCTGGTTCATCAGGTTGCCCGCCAGGATGAAGAAGGGGATGGCGGTCAGGCTGAACTTGCTCATGCCCACAAAGATGCGCTGGGCGCCCGTGACCACCGAGATGTCCAGGGGAACGGTCTGCAAAATGGCGATCAGGGAGGAAATGCCGATGGCGTAGGAGATGGGCACGCCGACGATCAGCAGCACCGCCAGCGCCACCACGATGATGATCAAAGACTGGATGGCCATTGCTTACGCCTCCTTCTTATCTTGTGTGCCGCCCTTGCAGATGTCCGCGATGTTCAGCACGGTGTAGATCATGTTCAGCACGCCGCACAGGGGCATGACCACATAGAACACGCCCACGGCCACGCCCAAAGAGGAGGTCATCTGCCCCATGGCCAGCTGGGAGATCTCGATGCCGCCGTACACCAGGATAATGCCCGAGAAGGCAAAGGCGATGAGCTCGCCGAAGATGCCCAGGGCTTTCTGCGCAGCGGGGCCCATGCGCTCCACCAGGATGGGGATGTTCATGTGGCCTCGCTCGCCGGTGATCAGGGACGCGCCCAGCAGACTGGCCCAGGCGAACAGGTAAGAGACCAGCTCCTCCGACCAGGAGGAGGGGTTCTGCAACACATACCGGGTAAAGACCTGCCAGCAGGTCAGCAGCACCATGGCGATGAAGCTGACGCCGGCCAGCACGTTGAGCGCCTTGGTCAGCGCGTTTCTTACTGCTTTCATGTTTTCGCACACCTCCCTTACGACTCGGACGGGTACTGCTCGTTGTAGGCCTGGATGGCGTCATAGATGGGCGCCAGGTCCGGGTAGGTCTCGAGCATGGCCTGGTGCATGGGCTCGCAGGCTTCCTGGAACGGCTTGGTGTCCGGGTACAGGAACTGCACGCCCTGCTCGTTGGCGGCGCGGTCCTTGGCGGCCTCCACGGCGGTGCCCCATTCCTCGCGCTGGACCGTGTTGACCAGCTCGAAGCCTTCGTCAAAGATGGCCCGCTCTTCCTCGCTGAGTCCTTCCAGGAAGTCCAGATTGCCGATCAGGATGTCGGGGATCATCTGGTGCATGTCGTAGGAATAGTACTTGCACACGTCGCCGTGGCCGTTGTCGGTCAGGGCCAGCTCGTTGTTTTCGGCGCCGTCAATGATCTTGGACTGCAAGGCCGTGTACACATCGCCGAAGCCCATGGGTGTGGCGGACCCGCCCAGCAGGTTCATCATCTGCACGTTGGTGGGGGACTGCTGTACGCGGATCTTGAGCCCCTTCAGATCAGAGGGTCCGTTGATGGGGGTGTTGACGGTGTAGAAGTTGCGGGTGCCCGCGTCCAGCCAGGTCACGGCCTCGAAGCCGGCCTGCTTGGTGGACTCAAAGATGGGCCCGGTGATGTTCTCGTCGTCCATGGCGGCATGGTACGCCTCGCTGGAGGCGAACAGGTAGGGCAGGTTGAACAGGGTATAGTTGTCGCTGAAGGTTTCCAGCAGCGAGTTGGACGCAACGCAGAAATTGATGGCGCCGGTCTGGGTCAGCTGCACCATCTCGTTCTGGGAGCCCAGCAGTTCGCTGGGGAACACTTCCACGTCGTACTTGTCGCCCAGCTTGCTCTCGATGAATTCCTCAAACGCCACCAGAGCGATGTGGGTGGGATGGTTGGTGGACTGGTTGTGCCCGATGCGGATGATCATCCGTCCGACCCGGACGTTCCGGCGCATCCGCCCAGCAAGCCCGCCGCCATCACCGTTGCCAGCAGCACCGATGCCGCGCGAATCCTCTTTTTCATAAGCTCCAACCTTCTTTCCTTTCGGTTTTGAAAAGCTACGCGCCCCCTCGCCGGAAGGCGCGGCTGGATTCCGGCAGAAAAACCTCCTTCCCTGCTCTGCCGGAAGATTCTGGCCCAACAACAGATGGTATAATATCAGGCGGCGTCACCAGCCACAGTGCCGCCGCCGTCATGCACGCGATTCGGTTTTGGCCGCCAAGCGCGGCGCATTGTCTTTCTTCTTTCAGCTTAGCATAAGTTGTCAGCCCCGTCCAGTCGAATAATGGCCAAAAAAACATCGCTGTTTTCATAGAAATGCCCGGTTTTGCAAAACCGGCAAGGCGGGGCCGCCCCCCGAAGGGTGCGGCCCCGCCTTGTCACAGGAAGAGAGGAAGGCGTCAGTCCTTTTCCAGGACCATGCCCACCAGGTCGAATTTTTCGGTGGAGATGACCACGTCGTAGTCGTCCTTTTCCGGCTTTTGGTACTTGACCCAGATGGTCCGGTCGGACAGGTCATAGTACCAGGCGCAGTCGGCGGCGTCAAAGGCCTCCCGCACGATGGTGCGCTGCACCGGCTTGCCGTCCACCGTGACCCAGTACGCGCCCTTGGCCTTGCTGACCAGGCGCAGGGTCAGGCTTTCCACGGTGTCGGCGTAAGAGCCGGTCTTGCGGAAGGACACCGTGGTGCGCTCGCCCGCCGTGACCTTGATCTCCGTTTTGGAATAATTTCCGTCCTTATACGTTTCGGTGTGCCCGTCGTCGTCATACAGCACAAAGGTGTTGTCGCTTTCGGCGGCGATGATCAGGTCCAGGCGGCGCAGCGTGTCGTCCAGAATGTGCTTGACGTCCTCGCTGGTCACAAAGACGGCGGACCCCCGCAGGAACATGGGGATGGACCCCAGGTCCACCGGCACCTCGATGGTCTGACCGCCCGCGTAAGCCCGCAGGTGGTCGTTCATGTCGTACCAGGTGGCGCCGGCGGGCAGGTAGATCTGGCGGGTCTTTGCGCCCTTTTCCACCACGTTGGCCACCAGCACGGCGGGGCCAAACATAAAGGTCAGGTTCTCGTCGGCGTAGCAGGCCGGGTCGTCGGGGAATTCCAAAAACAGCGGGCGCATGGCCGGCATACCGTCCCGGTTGGCCTCGTACATCAGCGAGTAGAGGTAGGGCAGCATGCGGTAGCCCGAGATCTCCTGCCCCATGTCGAACACGCTGTCGTAGGAGTTGTGGTAGAACAGCCCCAGGGCGTAGCGCTGCTCGTCGTTGACGCGCACATAGAAGGGGATGTGCTTGTACATGGGGTCGCCGGATTCGGGATCATGGCCGATGGCGTCCTTGGGGGACATGCACAGGCGGCGGCCCTTCTTGTCCAGATGGCCGGTCTTTTCGCCAAAGCCGTAGAAGTGGTCGTGGACCCGGTCCATGCGGGAATAGTGGGACAGACGCCCCAGCTGGTCCTGTTCAAAGGCCCGCTCGCGCAGGTCCTGGTAGATCAGCTGCCCGTCGGCGGTGTAGAGCAGCATGGAGAAGGGGCGCTTG
>DBRU01000045.1:41369-44902 GCA_002306375.1 Faecalibacterium sp. UBA1360 | reverse complement strand
TGCGCTCGGCGGCCAGCAGCTCGTCCATGCGGTCGGGCCAGGCCGTGGTCACCAGGGTGTAGGATTCCTCTTTGAAGCGGCGGTCGAAGGAGACGCGCACGCGGATGATGTCGTCGGTCATAAAGACCAGCATCACGTCGGCGGCGTCGCCGTGGACGAGCCAGCCGTTTTGGGTCTTTTCCACCGAGCGGAAATGTTTGAGAAGCATAGGATTCCTTTCCGGCCTTACATGCCGATCAGGTCGAAGTCCTCAAAGGACACGGTCAGGACGATGTCCTTGCGGGGGTTGGGGTACTTGACGAGCACGGCCTTCTTGGTCTGGCTGTAATACCAGCCTTTTTCGGCGGCCTCGAACTTGCGGCGGTTGAGGAAGTGCTCCAGCTTTTCCTCGCCCAGGGCCACCCAGAAGGGGCTGCGGTCCTTGCGGATCATTTCCACCATGACCCGCTGCACAAAATCGGCGCAGCTGCCGGCGGCGGCAAAGGCCACCCTGACCACGTCGGCGCCGGTCATGGTGATGCGGGTCTTGCGGCACACGCCCTTCTTGAAGTCGTTGGTCACGCCGTCGTCGTCGTACAGGGTGTAGGCGCTGTCCTTGCCGGGGGCCAGGATCAGGTGCAGGTCGGTGGTGTGGTCGTTGGCCATGCTCATGAGCTGGTTGTCGGCCATGGGGATGATCGCGCCTTCCCGGATGAACATGGGGATGGTGGTCATGTCCACCGGCACCTCGATGGTCCGGCCGCCCTCGTGGCAGGCGAAGTTGTTGTTCCAGTCGTACCACTTGCAGCCGGCGGGCAGGTAGACCTGGCGGGTCTTTGCGCCGGGCTCGATGACGTTGGCCACCAGGATGTCGCGGCCGTACAAAAACTCAAAGCTCTCGTCGTAGACGTTGGGGTCGTTCTGGAACTCAAAGACCAGCGGGCGCATGATGGGCGCGCCGGTCTGGCTGGCCTCGTACTCGGCAGAGTAGAGGTAGGGGGTCATGCGATAGCGCAGCAGGATGGCGTCCCGGATGATGGAGGCGGAGCCGCGGTACATCCAGGGCTCGGTGACCGTGTTGTCGTTGCTGGCCGAATGGATGGAGAAGCGGGGCTGGAACACGCCGTTCTGCACCCAGCGCACAAACAGTTCCTCGTCGGGGGCGGGGCCGTGGAAGCCGCCGATGTCAGCGCCCTCGTTGGGCTGGCCGGACAGGCCCATGCCGGTGATGATGGGGATGTTGTAGCGCAGGGTCTTCCAGCTGGTGAAGTTGTCGCCGCACCAGGTCTGGGCGTACTTCTGGATGCCGGCGGACCCGCTGCGGCAAACGATGTAGGGCCGGGCGTCGGGGTCATGCTCCACCACGGCCTCGCCGCCGATCTTGCACATCAGCGTGCTCATGATGGGCTTGAGCTGGGCGATGGTGCCGCCCTTGCCGTCAAAATCGCAGCGGCAATCCTTGTCCAGCAGGCTGTCGTATTCGCAGTTGTCGTCCCAGATGGAGTCGGTGCCCACGTCGAGCGGGCGGCCGCGGCGGCCACGATCCGGGACGATCACGACAAGGAGGCCATGTACCGCAGCCTGCTGGTGCAGCTGACCCTGAGCATCCGCCAGATCATCGGCGCCGACGCCTTGAGCAAGCCCGAGGCCACCAGCCCGCTGATCGCCTCGGTGGTCACTTACATCCAGAACCATTTCCGGGACCCCGAGCTCAACGTGACCCAGCTGGCCCAGTACGCCTATGTCAGCCGGGAGTATCTGTCCCGCCTGTTCAAGGAGTACACGATGCAGAGCATCCACGCCTACCTGACCGACCTGCGCATGCAGGCCTGCCGCCAGGACATCGCCGACGGCAAGCGGGTGCTGGACGCCTGCCTGGAAAACGGGTTTTCCAATTACAGCAGCTTTGTCAAGACCTTCCGCAAGATGTACGGCGCCACGCCCCAGGAGTACCGCTCCCGGCTGCGCAGCGCCATCAAGGCGGAGGCAGACCGGCCCGACAAGGCGTGAGCGCAACACAGACAAAACAAAAGGCCCGCCGCGCGTCCTCCCCGAAGGGAAGGGCGCGCGGCGGGCCGGGTGCCGTGTTACGGCAGCATATACTGTTTAAGGTCCTGGCGCTGGGCCACGCCCAGCTTTTGCAGCGCCAGCGAGATATAGCGCTTGACCGTGTTGGCCGAAAGGTCCATGTGTTCGGCGATCTCCTGGTTGGTCCAGCCCCGGGCGGCCAGCATGGCCACGGCGAACTCGGTGGTGGTCAGGTTGTCGGCTACGTCGTGGCCGGCGATGGGATTGTGCACCTTGCGCCACCCGGCCGAAAAGCGGTAGGTGATGGCGATGATGCGCTTGAAATCCTCCGGCCAGTCCTTTTTGATCACGGCTTCCAGCATGCCGCCCAACAGGCCGTGGTGTTCGCCGAACCCCTGGATCAGATCGTCCGGCCGGGCCAGGTCCCAGGCGGCCAGCAGGTGGGTCTGGGCCTCGTCGGGGCGGCGCAGGCTCATATAGTCCATGACCGCCACCAAATGCAGGTAGATGGCCGGGATCGGGCACACCCGGTCCTGCATGCCGAAGGTCGCCTGCACGATGCCCAGGCTTTTGGCGTATTCGCCCTGCAAGTAGGCATAGTGGGCCTGCACATACATGGCAAAGGCCCGCAGCCCCGGGGGCAGCAGGGGCAGGCAGGTCTCGGCCGGGGGCAGACCGTCCGGCGGGGGCAGGTGTAAAAGCACCGCCGCCGTGGACGCCACAAAGGCCTTGGCCGCCAGCAGGGCGGGGGGCAGCTGCGGGGCGCGGGGGTCCGCCCTGGCGTTCAGTTCCTCCAGGGTGGCGACGGCCTGGCGGATCTGCCCCAGGGGCAGGTTGGCGTAGGCGTACAGCAGGCAGGCCGACAGACGCACGGCCATATCCGGGTCCTTGAGATGGCGTTCGGCCACCCGCACGGCCAATTCGGGCTCGCCGCTGAAATAGTGGTATTCGGCCCGGGCAATGTCCTTGGCCGCGCCGTCCGGCATGGCGGCGATGGTCTCCAGGCAGTGCCCCGGCAAAAACGGGGTGTTCATCAGGGGCATCAGCCCCGCCACCCCGTCCGCCTTGCCGCGTTCCGTTTGCACCGGGGCCGGCGCGGCGGGGCGCTTTTCCCGCCGGGGGTCCCGGGGCTTTTCGGCACAGGCCGGCAGCACCCAGGACGCGCCGAACTTCCGCGCGCCCTCGATGCGCCCCTCGGCGCAGTATTTTTGCACCAGCCGTTGGGAAATGTCCCATCGTTCGGCCGCCTGCCGTACCGTGATATACTCCATGCCCTTTCCTTTCCGCTGTGTCGAATTTTGTAATTATACCCCATATTTCCCCCGCCCGCAAGCAAGGATCCGGCAAAGATTTTGCCCGCCCCTTCAGGGCAGGGCGGCCAGGTCGGCGGGGGTGTCCACGTCCAGCAGTTCCCGGGCGCCGGTCTCCAGCAGCCGCACGGGACAAGGGGCGTCCTGCAGCACGCTGCGTCCCCCCTGCCCGGGCTGCAGCGCCATGAGCCGGGGGAACAGCTTTTTCGGGAACAG
>DBRU01000045.1:21077-41309 GCA_002306375.1 Faecalibacterium sp. UBA1360 | reverse complement strand
GCCCAGGGCCCGCAGCCCCAGGCGGATCGTGTCGCTGCGGTGGGGCAGGTCATGCACCACCACCCGTACCCCCTGCCGGCGGCAAAAGGCGGCGGCCTCTTCGCTGCGGGTCACCACCACCCGGTGCTCGGGGTCAAAGCAGCCGCCGGTGGCTTCCAGCGCCCAGCCCAGCAAAGGCCGGCCGCGGTAGTCCGCCAGCAGCTTGCCCTGCGGTCCGAACCGCCGCCCCAGCCCCGAGGCCAGGATCACGCAGCCGGGGGTATACGTTCGGTCCAGGTCCAGCACAAACACGTCGGGGCGGGAAAGCAGTTCTTGCAGAAAGGGCAGGTCCGCCTTGCGCACCGCGGCCGCCACCCGGCAGCGGCCAAAGGCCGCCCGCAGGGCATCGCAGTAAGAGGGGCAGGCGGTCTCCAGATAGCCGATCTCGTCCACCGTTACCCAGCTCCCGGCGGGGGCGGCTTCCAGGGCGGTGATGCCCGGCAGAAAGCCTTGGGGCAAGGGGCGCATGCGGGCGTCGGGGCCGGGCAAGGCCGGGTCAAAGACGCCGATGGGGGCACTTTGCCCCATGCCGGCGCAGCGCATCCACACAGCCCGGCCGGGCTCGGCCCAGGTCACCACAGTCGGGGCCATGCCCGCCCCCAAAAGGGGCAGTACGCCGCGCAGCAGCGTGCTTTTTCCAGCGCCGCGGCCGCCCGTGATGAGCAGATGCCGCCGTCCCGACGCCCCAAAGGCCCGCACCGCGGCCCGGGGATCGGCGCAGGGCAAAGACGGCCGGACCATGGGGGCTCCCCTCCTTTTGTTGAACATTCCTGTAATGAGTGTATCATCTGCCGATGTCGCCGTCAAGGCGTCGGGCGCCTTGCACGCCGGGGGGAAATCTGCTACCATAATGGCAAAACTCCCCGTCCGGGACCAAGGAGGCACCTGTATGACATGGAAGAAAAAATGGATGATCGGTCTTGTGCTGACAGCGGCGCTGGTCCTTTTGCTGCTGGTGGGCAGCGGGTTCGTGCAGCGCACCGACGTGGTGCTGACGGGGTATGAGGTATCGGCGGACGGCCGGACCCTGACCCTGGACGTGAGCCTGCCCACCTCCATGGGGTATGTGCGGGCGTACCGGGACGAGGGCGGCGGCGTGCGGCCCCATTACCTGCATTTTTATTCCACCTTCGGCGGGCTGAACAGTTCCTTCGGGGCCCAAAGCCGGTTCACCCTGCCCCTGGGGGAGCAGGACGACGCCGTGCTGTTCTACCGCGGGGGCGGCGGCTATGCCCTGGTGCTGGAAAAGGACGAAGCCACCGGCCAGTGGACAATACCTGAAACGCAAGCCCCCTGACCGAACCCCCAAAAAGATGCCCCCGGCAGTTTGACTGCCGGGGGCGCATGATTGCGTCCTATTATAATGAACGGTCACGGGCCGGGGCGGGAAAATTCTTCCCGCCACAGGCGGCGGTTTTCTTCTTGGCAGCGGTCCCGCCAGCGGGCGTAGGCGTCCAGGAAGGCCGCGCCCTCGGGGGTCAGGCGGCTGCCGCCCCCCGCATGGCCGCCGGCGGCGCGGGTGGTCAGGGCAAAGCCCAGGGCCTTTTCGGCTGTTTGCAGCAGGCGCAAAGCCTTGGTATAGGCCATGCCCATGGCCATGGCCGAAGCCCGCAGCGAGCCGGTCTCCTCCACGCCCCGCAGCAGGCGGTAGGGGCCTTCGCCGAAAAATTTGTTGCCGGTTTCGTCGTACAGATACACGCGGGTCACGGGGTCCATGGTTCCGCCTCCTTGAGCATGACAAGATGCTGCCGGCCGCCGTCGTCGGTGCAGCGGCGCAGGCAGACGGGCCCGTAAATGCGGCCCAGGGCTTCGGTCATCGCGGCGTCGGTGTCCTGAAGGGGGCGCAGCAGCCCCACAGCCCGGCCGCCGTCCAGCAGCAGCAGCGCGTCGCAGAAATTCAGCGCCAGGTTGGGGTCGTGCAGGCTCACCAGCATGCCCCGCTGTTCCCGCTCTGCCAGGCAGCGCAGCAAAGCCAGGGTGCGGTGGCGCGCCCGCAGGTCCAGGGCGCTTTCGGGTTCGTCCAGCAGCAGGGCCCCGGCCCCGCCCACCAGCGCCCGGGCCAGCAGACACAGCTGCTTTTGCCCTTCGCTCAGGGTCAGATAGTTGTCCCCTTCTTTGCCGGGCAGGCCCACCCGGGCCAGCATGGCGCAGGCCGCCTGCCGCATGGCCGCCGTGGGCGGCTGCAACAGACCCAGCCGGGGGTTGAAGCCCATGAGCACCACGTCCAGCGCCGACAGTTCGATGCCAAGCCCGCTGCGCTGGGGGATGTAGCCGCACAGCCGGGCCAGGGCCTTGGGGCGCAGGGCTTCCAGCTGTGTGCCGTCCAGCGTGCAGCGGCCCTTGTGGGGCAAAATGCCGCACACCGCCTTGATCAGGGTGGTCTTGCCGCTGCCGTTTGCCCCCAGCACGCCCAGCACGCAGCCGCCGGGCAGATCAAAGCTCACATCCCGCACCACGTCCCGGCCGCCGTAGCCGGCGGTGACGTGCCGTACCTCGAGCAGCTTCATAGACGTCGGCCCTCCCGCACCAGCAGCACCAGCAGGAAGGGCGCGCCCAGCAGACTGGTGAACACGCTGACCGGCAGTTCGGTGGCCGCCGCGCTGCGGGCCAGAATATCGGCCCCGCACAGCAGCACCCACCCGCACAGGCCGCTCATGGCCAGGGTAGCCAGGCGGCTGCCCCGGCACAAAAACCGGGCCGCGTGGGGGGCCAGCAGCCCCACAAAGCTGATGAGGCCGGTCAGGCTGATGACCGCCGCCACAGCCAGCGTGGCGACGAGCAGCACGGCCAGGCGCAGCGCCGTGACGCTGACGCCCAGCATGCGGGCCTCGCCTTCCTCGGCGCTGAGCAGCAGCACCTGCCGGTGCAGGGCGAACAGCGCCGCCGTGCACACCGCGCACAGGCCCAGGTTCAGGGGCAGCGCCCCGGCCTTGACGCCGTTGAGGCTGCCCATGATCCAGTATTCGATGGAGGCCAGCTGGCGTTCGGGATCGGCGGCCAGCTTGAGGCACATGAGCAGGGTCTGGGCCAGGGCGTGCACGGCGATGCCCGCCAGCACGATGGTGCCGCTCTGGCCCCGGCGGTCCAGGGCCGAAAGCCCCAGTGCCAGCACCACGGCCGCCACCGCGCCGCCGAAGGCGCACAGCGTGACGCCCGCGGCCCCCGCGGCCAGCAGAATGCCCGCCGCGGCCCCGGCGCTGGCCCCCGAGGCCACGCCGATCACATCGGGCGAGGCCAGGGGGTTGCGGAACACGGTCTGGTACACAAACCCGCACACGCCCAGGGCAAAGCCCCCCGCCGCCCCGGTCAGGGCCCGGGGCAGACGCAGGGTCAGAAACACCTGGCGCTGGGTCTCATCCTGCAAGATGCCGGCCAAAGTCAGCGGGTACTTGCCCACCAGCAGGCTGAGAAGGACCAGCGCCGCCGCCAGCAGGGCGGCGGCGCACAGCCGGGCGGCCTCAGGCCGCCGGATACTCGAAATGGTAGAAGGTGTCATAATACTCCCCGATCAGGGCGTCGGCATCCTCGACGCTCATCACGTCGGGGTGCAGCCGGGCCGCCAGCCAGACGGACCCCAGGATGCCGCTGGGCACCGGGCTGTCCCAGGCCTCGGCGTCGTCGGGCAGCTGCACCACGTTGCCCTGCTGTACAGCCGTGCAGGCGGCCAGGGCCTCGTCGGCCAGCACGTCCTCACAGGTATAGGAGGCGTCGGAGGCCAGCACGATCCAGTCGGGGTCCCAGGCCAGGATCTGCTCGTAGTCCACGTCCACCCAGTAGGTGTCGGTCAGGTCGGCGGCCACGTTGTCCGCCCCCGCCAGGCGGATCATGTCGCTCTGGTACATGGCGCTGCCGGCGGTGGACAACAGGTCGGAGTTGCCGGCCAGGTAGACGGTGGGGCGCTCCACATCGGCCATCATCGCCTCCAGTTCGGCGGCCTCGTCGTCGGCAAAGGCCAGCAGCGCGTCGGCGGCGTCGGTGCTGCCGGTGGCCGCGCCCACCAGGGCGATGGTCTCGGTCAGAAGTTCCTGGTCCTCGGGGTTGATCAGGATGACCGGGATGCCCAGACCTTCCAGCGTCTCGGCGGCGTCGGCCAGTTTCAGGGGCAGGATGACCAGGTCGGGCTCCAGGGCGGCGCAGCCTTCCAGGTCAAACTCCTTGGCGGAGCCCACGTTGGGCAGTTCCAGCAACTGGGGGGCGCTCAGGGAATAGATCGGGCGGGAATCTGCCTTGGCCTCGATGCCCACCAGCTTGTCGGTCTGGTCCAGGGCGATGAGCAAACTCGTGGAGATGTAATACCCGCTGACCAGGCGCTGGGGCTCGGCCTCGATGGTCACTTCCCGGCCTGCCTGGTCGGTGACCGTCACCGGGAAGGCGGCGGCCCCGGCCTCGGGGGTCTGTTCGGGGGCCGGGGTCCCGGCGGTGTCGGCGGCGGCCTCGGACACGGTGTCGGACGCGGGGCTGTCAGAGGGGGCGGCGGCCGTGCAGCCGGCGGCGCTCAGGGCCAGGGCGGCGGCCAGGGCCAGGGATACAAGACGTTTCATGGTCGATTTCTCCTCATTTGGGTCGTATTTGTCTTTCGTTATACTCGAAAAACTATAACGAGATTGTAGCACATCCGTCTTTCGGTTTCAATCAAAATGTGATACCATAAGAGTATATAGTGGCAAAACTGCGCGAAATCGCGTCTTTTTGCCAAAAACACGGCCCCTGCCGGGGCCGCAAAGGAGAAATGCTTCGATGCTGAGCATCCAGAACTATGTGCGGGCCGAAAGCCTGGAACAGGCTTTTGAACTGAACCGCAACCGCCGCAGCCATATTTTGGGCGGCATGCTGTGGCTGCGCCAGTCCGACATCACGGCGGGCACCGCCATCGACCTGTCCGGCCTGGGGCTGGACACCATTGAGGAGACCGACGGCGAATACCGCATCGGGGCCATGACGCCCCTGCGCCGGCTGGAGCGTCACGGGGGCATCGCGGCGCTGACCGGCGGCGCGGTGGAGGCTGCCCTTAAGGACATCGTGGGCGTGCAGTTCCGCAACATGGCCACGGTGGGGGGCAGCGTGTGGGGGCGGTTCGGCTTTTCCGACGTGCTGACCGTGCTGCTGGCCGCCGACTGTGAGGTGGAGCTGTACAAGGCCGGGCGCATGCCGCTGGAAGCCTTCGCCGCCCTGCCCTACGACCGGGACATCCTGACCCATGTGATCCTGAAAAAGACCCCCGGGCCCATGGCCTATCGGTCGGTGCGCATCGCCCGCACCGACTTCCCCGTATTGACCTGCGCGGCGTCCCGGCTGAACGGCACGGTAAAGCTGGCCGTGGGCGCGCGCCCGGGCAAGGCCCTGGTGCTGCACGACGAGCAGGGCCTGCTGGCAAAGGGCATCACCGCCGACAGCGCCGCCGCCTTTGCCGAATACGCCGCCGCCACGGTGCCCACCGGGTCCAACACCCGGGGCAGCGCCGAATACCGCACCCATCTGGTGCGGGTGCTGACCCGGCGGCTGCTGGACGAACTGGCCGACAAGGAGGGCTGAACCATGGAGATCAAACTGCAACTCAACGGCCGGGGGGTGACGGCGTCGGTGGACCCCGACACCACCCTGCTGGACTTTTTGCGCGCCCAGGGCTGCACCAGCGTCAAATGCGGGTGCGAGACCTCCAACTGCGGGCTGTGCACGGTCTTTGTGGACGACCTGCCCGTATTGTCCTGCTCGATGCTGGCTGTGCGGGCCGCCGGGCGCAGGGTCACCACGCTGGAAGGCCTGCAGGAGGAAGCCGCCGGCTTCGCGGCCTTTGTGGCCGACGAGGGGGCCGACCAGTGCGGCTTTTGCAACCCGGGCTTTGTGATGAACACGGTGGCCCTTCTGCGGGAGAACCCCGACCCCACCGACGACGAGATCCGGGCCTATCTTTCGGGCAATCTGTGCCGCTGCTCGGGCTACGAGGGCCAGCTGCGGGGCATCCGCCGGTATCTGGACACACGCAGGGAGGCGCGCCATGAATGAAATGAATACCAAGTGCGTGGGCCGGGCCGTGCGCAAAAAGGACTCGATGCAGCTTTTGCTGGGCAAGCCCGTGTACACCGACGACATCGCCCCCGCCGGGGCGCTGGTGGTCAGACTGCTGCGCAGCCCCCACCCCAACGCCATCGTGAAAAGCATCGATACCGCCATCGCCAAAAAGGTCCCCGGCGTGGTGGACGTGTACACCTGGCAGGATGTGCCCGCCACCCGCTTTGCCATCGCCGGGCAGACCTACCCCGAGCCCTCGCCCTACGACCGGCTGATTTTGGACCGGCACCTGCGCTTTGCCGGGGACCCGGTGGCCATCGTGGCCGCCGAGACCGAAAAAGCCGCCGCCAAGGCCCTGAAGCTGATCAAGGTGGAATACGAGGTGCTGGACGCGGTGCTGGATTTCCGCACCGCCAAGGACAACCCCATCCTCGTCCACCCCGAGGAGGACTGGTTCCCGCCCTGCGAGGTGGGCGGGGACAACCGCCGCAACCTGGTGGCCAGCGGCTGCGAAAGCGACGGCGACGTGGAGGCCGTGCTGGCCGACTGCGACATCTGCCTGGACCGCACCTACCACACCCGGGCCGTGCAGCAGGCCATGATGGAGACCTTCCGCACCTATACCGAGCTGGACCGCTACGGGCGGCTGCACGTGATCTCCTCGACCCAGATCGTCTTCCACTGCCGGCGCATTTTGTCCCGGGCGCTGGGCATCCCCAAAAGCCGCATCCGGGTGGAAAAGCCCCGCATCGGCGGCGGGTTCGGCGCCAAGCAGACCGCCGTGTGCGAGGTCTACCCCGCCTTCGTCACCCTCAAGACCGGCCGCCCGGCCAAACTCGTCTATACCCGGGAGGAATGCCAGATCGCCGGCTCCCCCCGCCACGAGATGCAGGTGCGCGTGCGCCTGGGCGCCGACAAAAACGGCCACATCCGCGCGCTCGACCTGTACACCCTGTCCAACACGGGGGCCTACGGCGAGCACGGGCCCACCACAGTGGGGCTGTCGGGGCACAAATCCATCCCGCTGTACACCGGCGGTCTGGAGGCCTTCCGCTTTGCCTACGACGTGGTGTACACCAACTTGCAGGCCGCCGGGGCCTACCGGGGCTACGGCGCCACCCAGGGCATCTTTGCGGTGGAATCCATCGTCAACGAACTGGCCGAGACTCTCGGCATGGACCCCACCGAGCTGCGGGACAAGAACATGGTGCGGGAAGGCATGAACATGCCCGCCTACTACGGCGAGCCCGCCAACGCCTGCGCCCTGGACCGGTGCATGGAGCACTGCCGCCGGCTGTTTGACTGGGAGCACCGCTACCCCGTGCGGGATATGGGCAACGGCAAGGTAAGGGCCGCCGGCGTGGCCATGGCCATGCAGGGGTCCTGCATCTCCAACGTGGATGTGGGCTCAGCCACCGTCAAGCTCAGCGAGGACGGCACCTACAACCTGATCATCGGCGCGGCCGACATGGGCACCGGGTGCGATACGATCCTGGCCCAGATGGCCGCCGAATGCCTGGACTGCCCGCTGGAAAACGTGGCTGTCTTTGGCGCGGACACCGACGTGTCCCCCTACGATTCGGGGTCCTATGCCTCCTCCACCACCTACGTCACCGGCAAGGCCGTGGAAAAGGCCTGCCTGGACCTGCGGGCGCGGGTGTGCGCCATCGGGGCCGAGATGCTGGGCTGCGATGCCGCCGAAATGACCTTTGCGGGCAGCTGCGTGCGGGCCGCCGACGGCCGCACGGTGCCGCTGGCCGACATCGCCTACCGCACCCAGTGCGGCAACGAGGTGGCGGCCCAGACCACGGCCACCCATTCCTCCCCCATCTCGCCGCCGCCCTTCATGGTGGGCATGGCCGAGATCGAGCTGGACCGCCTGACCGGCGAGGTCAAGGTGCTGGACTACGCCGCCGTGGTGGACTGCGGCACCCCCATCAACCCGGCGCTGGCCCGGGTGCAGACCGAGGGCGGCCTGGTGCAGGGCATCGGCATGACCCTGACCGAGAACGTGACCTACAACGACGCGGGCCGGCCCATCGAGTCCAGCCTGATGCAGTACAAGATCCCCACCCGGCTGGACATGGGCAAGCTGCGGGTGGAGTTTGAGAGCAGCTACGAGCCCACCGGGCCTTTTGGCGCCAAATCCATCGGCGAGATCGTCATCAACACCCCGGCCCCCGCCATCGCCCATGCCATCATGCGGGCCACCGGCGTGTGGCACCGGGAACTGCCCATCCTGCCCGAAGCCATCGCCCTGTCCGCCCCCGGGCAGGACTGACCCCCAAACACAGCGCAGGCCCCCGCCGTCCCTTTCGGTACGGCGGGGGCCTTTTTGGCACTCTTACGCCTTATTTTCGTTTGCTTCGCCGCCGCATCACAAAGCCCAGGGCTCCCAGCGCCGCCGCGCCAAGGCCCAGCCACAGTCCCGGGCGCAGCGCGTCGCCGGTGGCCGGGGGCAGCCCGGCAGCGGGGGTCGGCGTGGGGGTCGCCTGGGGCTCCGGCGCGGCGGTCCCGCCGGGGGCCGGCGACGCGGTGGGCGCGGGCGTGGGGGTCAGGGTGCTGCGGTTGATGAACAAGACCGTCTGCAAGCCCGCGGCCGCCGTCACCGTGACCTCGTTTTGCTCCACGGCCGCGGCGCCGTTGACCCGCACGGTGGTGTGGTAGTTCGCCGCCGGGTATTCGGTCACCGTGCACTGCGTGCCCGCCGGCAGGTCGGGCAAAACCACCTGCTGGGTGTGGGCCAGCGTGGTGTGGGCCACGCCCTCGGCGTCAAAGGTCAGCCCGCCGATGTCCCCGGTCAGGGGCGCGCCGGCGGCGTCGCGCAGCGTGATCGTAAAGGCAAAGGGCAAGGTCTTGTCCCCCATGGACCCGGCGACCAGCTTTTCGATGACCAGGCGGGTGGCCTGGTCCTTGACCTGCACGATGGTGGTGCGGGCAAACAGATGGCTCAGGTCCTGGCTGCCCAGATCGGTCTTGAGGGCCGTGTCCCCGATGGGATAGTTCTGGGTGATCTTCAACCGGGACCACCCCGCGTTGACCACAAAATAGGGCAGCTCGCCGGGGTATGTGGGCCCGTACTCCAGGACCTGGGTGCTGCCGTCGTAGCTCAGGGCCACCGCGGGCTGGCCCGAGGCCGTCCACACCGACCAGTCGTCCCCGGTGCCGGGGGTGTAGCTGCCGGCCGTGTACAAAGCCGCCTTGATGTCGGTCAGGGTGGCGTTGATGTCGTCGGGCACGGCGAATTGCAGCATGCTGCGCACGATCTTGCCCACGCCCCGCAGCACGTCCACGTCGTCGGTGGCGGCGCCCGCGTCGGCGTACACGTCGGTGTCGTCCACAATGACCTCTACCAGGTCGTCGCTGGGGGCATAGCCGGCGGGGGCGGCGGTCTCCTTGAGGTAATAGGTGCCGTCGGGCAGTTCGCTTCGGGTGCTGGGGAAGGTCCCCGCCCCGCCCAGCAGGATCGGGTCCCCCTGCCGGGGGTCCAGGTCCCGGGTGGTCACCGTGTCAAAGGGCTGGGCCCCGGGCTTGAGCTGGCCGTTTTCCACCTGGTCCGCCGTGTACAGGGCGAACTGCGCCCCGTTCAGGGGGGTGGCGCCGTCCTGGGCCAGCTTCTGCACGAACAGATAATTCTTGATGTCGGGCACGTACAGGCGCACGGCGTATTCCCGCTCAAAAGCGCCGGGGCCGTCGGCGATGTCGGCGTTCAGGCGCACAGTGTTGGCGGCGTCGGCCCCCGCCAGCGTGGGGGCCGTGGTGTGGTAGAAGGCCACCGTGTACTGGGCGTTGTCCGCCGTGAGCTCATCGTTGGCGGCCAGCACGTCGTAATAGGTCAGGATGTCCCCGGGCAGGTTCTCGATGGTGGCCTTGTAGGCGCCGCTGCTGTCCAGGTAGAACTGGTAGGGGCTGGCCTTGGCGGCCGTGAGCACCGCGTTCATGTCGGTGGAAGTCTCCACGGTCCAGCCGTCGATGGGGTCGCCGTGGACGGGGTACCAGTCGCTGTCGTCGCTGGCCCCGGTGCCCGAGGCGCTCTGCCGTTTGAGCACCACCGCAAAGTAGGCGCCCGAATCGGCTGCGAAGCTCTGCCCGTCCAGGCCCCGGGGGGCGTCGGGCAAAGTCACGGTGACCATGGGGCTGGCGTAAGCGCCGGTGTCCCAGGGGTTGGCGGACAGCAGCGTGGCCAGCTGGTCGTACCCGGGCGGGAAATACAGCTCCACCGGCCCGGGCGAGCGGTAACCCGCGGGCACGCCGGTCTCGATGAGCACGAACTTGCCGGTCTGGCCGGGGCCGCCGTACTCGTTTTTCAGGTTGTTCAGGCTCAACAGCGTGCCGTCGGGGTTCTGGAACACAAAGGTGCCGTCCGCGCCGGTGGTGCCGGTGGCGATCAGGGTCTGGGGGGTATAGTCGTCGCTGGCATAGTACAGGTCAAAGCTGGCCCCGGGTACCGGGTCGCCGATCTGGTCCACCTTGAGCAGGTCGCTCTGGGGGATGGAGACAAGGTTGAACTTGAGCATCATGTTGGAGTCCACGTTGCCCCGTTCCAGGTAAAAGAACTTGAGGGTGTGATAAGTGTCGTCCGCAAAGGTGGGCGAGGACCCGTTTATCCAGGTCTTGCCCGCGGCCAGGAACTTGTCCCGCAGCGTGCCGTTGGCCTGCCCGTTGACCGAGACCCGCCCGGTGGCGAAGTTGATGTCCAGGGACGCCGCGTCGTGGATGCCCCCCAGGTCCCCCACCAGCACGTCGTCGATGAACACCCACACGTCGTCGTCCCCCGTGAACTGGTAGGTCACCTGGGTGCCGCCCGGCGTGCCGTCCACGGTGCCGTAGGGCTGCTGGACGAAGCGGGTGGTCATGGTCAGGCCGAAGTAATGGTTGATGGCCGCGTTGCGGGCATACAGGTCCTTGACCTGGGCATAGTCATTGAAGGGGAAAAACTGCCCCACGGTCTGGGTGGCCCCCGAAGGCAGCACCCCGGGGCCGTCGTACAGGATAAAGTTGCCGGTGGCCTTGTCGTACTGGGCGAAGTTCTGGGTACAATTGTAGTAATAGTACCCATCGGCATCGATCTGCAAAAGATCCCCGGCGTTGGGGTAGGACGCCTTGCCCTGGGTGGAGATGGACGGGTCGAACAGATAATCCAGCGACTGGTCCCCCTGGTTGAGCAGCGGGTAGCCGTTTTGCAGCACATCGGCCACCATGCCGGTGCGGGGCGCGGCCGACCCCGTATAGTCGTTGATGCCGCTGCCGTAGGGCGCCAGCCAGAACCACAGCTCGTGCCCGGCGTTGATGCCCTGGGTGATGGGGGTGGGGTTATAGTTGTCGGGCGCGTCCTGGGTGGTGAGCCAGTAGTCGAACAGGTTGATCGTGGTGCCGATGGGGGACACCGCGTCGGTGACCACATCCCCGGCCGCCAGGGGCGCGGCGGTCCCGTCGCCGGCCGTTTCCTCCCCAGGGTCCGGGGCCGGGGCGGCGGCTCCCGGCCGGGCAGTCTCGGGGGTGGCGGCGCTTTCGGGGGTGGCGGGGCCGGCCAGGGCGGCGCCCGGCGCCCCCCAGACCAGCAGCGCCGCCAGCGCTGCTGCCGCGGCGCGCGTGGATATGAGTCGGTCCTTCATGGTACGCTTCCTCTCCGCCGCTTGTGGCGGCTGCAAGCCGGCGCGGCGCGCCGGCGTCTCCTTTTCACTATAGGGGGCCCGGGACACGGGAGTTGGCGCTTCCTGTCGCAGGGGAATATTTATTTGCGCCGGGGGCGCGCAGGGCGGGCAAAGCCGCGCCGTTTGTGCTATAATCGGCATAAAGCAACACTTGAACCGAAAGGAACCCGCCATGAAGTACGATTTCACCACCCTGCCGGATCGCCGGGGCCACGACGCCCTGGCCCTGGACGCCCTGGGCCGGGGCACGGCCCCCGGCGCGCCCAAGCCCGGCTTTGACGCCATCCCCATGTGGGTGGCGGACATGAACTTCGCCACCGTGCCCACGGTGCCCGCGGCCCTGATCGCGCGGGCGTCCCACCCGACCTACGGCTACTTTGCCCCCCGGGAGGAGTATTACCAGTCCATCCTGCGCTGGCACGCCCATCGCCACGGCGCGGACCCTGACCTTTTGACCAGGGACTGCATCGGTCACCACAACGGCGTGCTGGGCGGGGTGGTGGCGGCGCTGGGGGCCATGGCCCGCCCCGGCGACGCCGTGCTCGTGCACAGCCCCACCTACATCGGCTTCACCCATGCCCTGGAAGACAACGGCTACCGCATCGTCCATTCCCCCCTGGCGCGGGATGAAAACGGGGTCTGGCGCATGGACTATGCCGACATGGACGCCAAGCTCAAGGCCCACCGCATCCACGCGGCCATCCTGTGCTCGCCCCACAACCCCTGCGGCCGGGTGTGGGAGCCGGAGGAACTGGAACAGGCCATGGCCGTGTTCAAAGCCAACGACTGCTATGTGATCTCGGACGAGATCTGGTCCGACATCATTCTGGACGGCCACCGCCACACCCCCACCCTGTCCCTGGGTCAGGACGCCCGCCGCCGCACGGTGGCGCTGTACGCCCCCAGCAAGACCTTCAACCTGGCGGGGCTGGTGGGCAGCTACCACCTGATCTGCGACCCGCTGCTGCGGGACCGGGTGCGGGCCAACGCCGCGCGCACCCACTGTAACGACATGAACGTGCTGTCCATGCACGCCCTGATCGCCGCCTACGGCCCCGAGGGCGAGCAGTGGGTGGACGAGCTGTGCGCCACCCTCACCGGCAACGTAAAATACGCCTGCGGCCGTATCCGGCAGGACTTTGCCGGCGTGGACGTGGCCGAGCCCCAGGGCACCTATATGCTGTTTTTGGACTGCACCGGGTTTTGCCGCAGCCGCGGCGTAACGCTGGACCAGGTGCTCAAGGCCGGCTGGGACGTGGGCGTGGCCTGGCAGGACGGCCGGCCCTTCCACGGCGCGTGCTCCATCCGCATGAACCTGGCCCTGCCCCTGTCCCGGGTGCAGGAGGCCTTCGCCCGCCTGGATCGGTACGTACTGGGCGAACGCTCGCCCCTGGGCCGCTGACGCCCCGGCGAAAGGAGGCCCCCGATGCTGGACCTTGACGGACTGCGCTATTACAAAGAGACCAACCGCCTGGAAGCCAAGCGCGCCCAGGGCGGGCTGCCCCACAGTATCTGGGAGACCTACTCCGCCTTTGCCAACACCTACGGCGGCATTTTGCTGCTGGGCGTGGCCGAAGCGCCCGACCGCACGCTGTACAGCGTGCCCCTGGCAGACCCCGAAGCCCTGGCACGGCAGTTCCTGGCGCTGGTCAACGACCGGCGCGTGGCCAGCGCCAACGTGCTGCGCCCCGGGGACGTGCGGGTGGTGCCCAGCGGGGGCAACCGCATCGTGTTCATCGAGGTGCCCCGGGCGGACCCGGCCCTCAAGCCCGTGTATGTGGGCGAGGACCCGCTGACCGGCACCTACCGCCGCAGCGGCGAGGGGGATTACCGCTGCACCCCCGAGGAGGTGCGCGCCATGCTGCGCGCCCGACCCGCGCCCTGACATCCCCCATGCCCCTGAAAGGCCCCGGACAACTCCCTGCCCCAGAATCAAAAAAGAACCGACCCGAATCGAAAACAAAGAGGAAGTGTTTCGCCTTGAACGCCGTTGCCACCCGTCCCGCCCCCGCTGCCGCCCTGCGCAGGGGTCCCGGCCTTGCCGCCGGGGTCTGCGCGGGGGCGGCGGCCCTGTTCTGCGGGTCCGTCGCCGCCGTGGGCGGCGCGGACCTGTTTGCCTTTGCGCGCTTTTGCGCCGCCGCCTGGCTGGCCCTGTGGCTGCCGGGCCGGGCCCTGGCCCGACGCCTGGCCCCCCGGGGGTCCGGGCTGGGGGCGCTGTACGCGGTGGTGTACGGCATGACCCTGCTGGCGGCGGTGCAATGCCTGGCCGTGCGCCTGCACCTGCCCTGGCTGCGCTGGGCGCTGGTCGCCGCCGGCCTGGCCGCTTTTGTGTACGACCTGGCCTGCGCGCCCGGGGGACCGGGCGCGGCGCTGCGCCGGGTGCGCCTGCCCGCCGCCGGGGCCGTGGCCCTGTGGGCGGCGCTGTGGGTGCTGTTCACCTTTTGTTCGGGGGCGCTGTACCCCCACCCCCTGGCGGCCGGGGCCGTGACCCCCAGCCAGGACCTTTTGTGGAACATCGGCAACGCCGAGGCTTTGTGCCGCAACTTCCCGGCCCAGGACCTGCGGTTTTCGGGCGTACGGCTGTCCTACCACTACCTGACCGACCTGGTGTGGGGGGCCCTGGCCACCCTGAGCGGCGCGCCCCTGTATGACGTGTACGTGTTTTACACGGGGCCTTTGTTCCTGGCCGCCGAGCTGGCCGCCTTCTTTGCCCTGGGCCGGGTGTTTTTCCCCGGCGGGGCGCGGCGGGGCGTGCCCCGGGCCTTTGTGGGGCTGGTGTTCGGCTTCTCCTGCCTGTCTTTGTGGAAGGTCTTCCCCGACGGGCTGAGCCGCTTCGGCAACACGCTGCTGGCCCATCTGGTCACCAACATCAACGCCCAGGCCACCGCCGTCATCTGCCTGGCGGGGTTCGTGTGCGCCCTGTGCCGTTTGGGCCGCCACCGCCGGGCGGGCCTGCGCACCTGGGCGGGGCTGTTCGTCAGCTTTGGGGCGCTGTGCCTGGCCAAGGGCCCCCAGGCCGCCCTGGCCGTGTGCGCCCTGTGGTTCGCCCTGGTGCCGGTGCTGCTGTTCGGCAAGGGGCGGCGTTTGCAGGCCCTGGGGACGGCCGTGGCTTTGACCCTGCTGTTCGCCGCCGTGTACCGGGCGCTGTATTCGGCGGGCACCGGCAGTATGGAGTTTTCCATCTTTGCCATGCGGGACACCCTGTGCTACCGCCTGCTGTCCCCCTACACCGACCGCCTGTGCGCCCGGCTGCCCATCCCCGGGTATGTGTGGCTGGTGGGCATCGGCATCCTGCAAGCCTTCTGCATGCTGCCCTTCCAGCTGTGGCTGTGGCTGGGCACCCTGCCCGGCGAGCTGCGCCGCATCCGCCGGCCCGACCCGGCCCGGTGGTTCGCCCACGGCATGGTGGGCGGCGGGTTCACGGCCTGTTTGCTGTTTTCCCACAGCAGCTCCAGCCAGATCTACTTTGCCCTGGCGGCCATGCTGTTTGCCAGCCTGCTGGCGGCCGAGCCCTTTGCCCGGCTGCTGGCCCGGCCCGGGCGGCGGCCCTTCGCCTGCCTGCTGGGGGCGGCGGGGGCGCTGACCACCCTGTGCCTGGTGGCGTGCTATGTGGGGGCGGGCGGCGCCCGGCTGGCGGCCACGGTCGCCGGCACGGACCTGTACGCCCCGTCCCGGGTGAGCCCCGCCGACGAGCAGGCCATGGACTGGCTGGCCGAAAACACCGGCCCCGACGTGATGTTCGCCACCAACCGCACCAGCGGCACCCCCGAACAGACCGACGCTATCAGCAACTGTTACAGCGCTTTCAGCGCCCGGCAGGCCTATATGGAAGGCTGGACCTACGCCATGACCAACATGGGCGTGGACAAGGAGGTGCTGGCCTACAAGCAGTGGATCAACGGCATGCTGTTTGACGGCAGCACCGCCGGGGCGGAGCTGGCCGACCTGTGCCGGCAGGAGGGCATCGGCTGCCTGGTGTACGCCAAGGCCTGGCCGGGCGCCGCCCCCGCCGGGCTGGCCCCCGACTATGAGAACGCCGAGGTAGCCGTCTACCTGATCCCCGACGCCTGAATCCCCGCGCCCGTCCCCCGCCCCGGGGACGGGCGTTTTTTCTTGTGATGGGGCGGCAGATGCGCTATAATGGGCAAAGAATCCTGTCACAGGGGAGATGTGTGCATGAATATCAAGTTGGTCGGCCTGACCAAGCGCTTCCCCGCCCGGGGCAAACGGGCGGCGGGGGAGGTCACGGCCGTGGATTCCCTGACCTTTGAGGTGGAGGACGGCACCCTGGTGGGTCTGCTGGGGCCTTCGGGCTGCGGCAAGTCCACCACGCTGAACATGATCTGCGGGCTGGAGAGCCCCACCGAGGGCCGGATCTTTTTCGGGCAGGAGGACGTCACCGCCCTGCCCCCCGAGCTGCGGGGCGTGGGCATGGTGTTCCAGAACTATGCTCTGTACCCCC
The DNA here is from genome assembly GCA_002306375.1 of Faecalibacterium sp. UBA1360. Lineage (GTDB taxonomy): Bacteria > Bacillota > Clostridia > Oscillospirales > Ruminococcaceae > Gemmiger. The sequence goes on along the minus strand of DBRU01000045.1, from coordinate 25,145 downwards.
ACCTGACCGTGCTGCAAAACATCCTGTTCCCGCTGGAGAACCTCAAGGGCAAGGACAAGCTGACCAGGGCCGAGATGCGCCGCCGGGCCGAGGAGGCCGCCCACCTCGTACAGATCGAAGAGCTGCTGGACCGCAAGCCCCGGGAGCTTTCGGGCGGGCAGCAGCAGCGGGTGGCCATCGCCCGCGCCCTGGTCAAGACGCCCCGGGTGCTGCTGCTGGACGAGCCGCTGTCCAACCTGGACGCCCGGCTGCGCCTGCAGACCCGGGAGGAGATCTGCAAGATCCAGAAAGCCACCGGCATCACCACGATCTTTGTCACCCACGACCAGGAGGAGGCCATGAGCATCTCCGACCGGATCGTGGTCATGAAGGACGGCGTGCTCATGCAGCAGGGCCGCCCCCAGGAGGTGTACGACGACCCGGCCAGCCTGTTCGTGGCCCGGTTTTTGGGCACGCCGCCCATCAACGTCTTTGTGGGGCATGTGAAAGCCGGGCGGCTGTACCTGGAGGGCGACGCCGCCCCCGTGCTGGACACCCCCGGGGCGCTTGACGGCGACGTGTATGCCGCCGTTCGCCCCGAAGGCTTTGTGCCCGACGACGCGGGCCCCCTGTGCTGCGCGCTCAACCGGGTGGAGGTGCTGGGCCGGGACATCAGCATCCTGTGCGCCCACCCTGCCTGCCAGGCCGACACGCTGCGGGCCATCGTGCCCTCCCGCAAGGACATCCGCACCGGCGGGGCAAGCGTGCGGTTCACCCTGCGCCCCGACAAGGTGTTTTTGTTCGGCAAAGCCGACGAGCGCCGCCTGACCTTCGCCCTGCCGGGCGAACAGGCGTGAAAGGGGGCCGCCCATGGACCGCAACTCCCACAAGGCATGGCTGTACCTGCTGCCCGCCACGGTGCTGCTGGGCGCGTTTTTGGTGTACCCCCTCATCGACGTGCTGATCTACTCGGTGGAGGAGGGCTACAACTTCGCCTCCCAGAGCTACTGGGGCGTGGGGCTGTACAACTACGCCTACGTGCTCCATGATCCCTACTTTTTGCAGGCGCTGCGCAACACCTTTGTACTGGTCGTCATCACGGTGCCCGTGTCCACCACGCTGGCGCTGGGCATCTCGGCGGCGCTGGCCTCCATACGCCCGCTGCGCAACCTGTTCCAGACCATCTACTTTCTGCCCTACGTCACCAACACCCTGGCCGTGGGCCTTGTGTTCATGGTGCTGTTCCAAAAGACCGAGTACACCGACGGTCTTGTGAACCTGATGCTGCGCTGGTTCGGCGCGGGGCCCATCGACTTCATCAACGGTCCCCACTGGGCCAAGATGTTCGTGCTCTGCTTTTACACCGTGTGGGTGGTCATGCCCTTCAAGATCCTGGTGCTCACGGGGGCGCTGGCCTCGGTCAACCCCGACTACTACAAGGCCGCCCGGGTGGACGGCACCTCCCGCCGGCGCATCTTTTTCCGCATCACCCTGCCCATGATCTCGCCCATGCTGGTCTACCTGGTCATCACCGGCTTCATCGGGGCCTTCAAGGCGTACAGCGACGCGGTGGCCCTGTTCGGCACCGACCTGAACGCCGCGGGCATGAACACCATCGTGGGGTATGTGTACGACATGCTCTACGGCGACAGCGGCGGCTACCCGTCCTATGCGTCGGCGGCGGCCATCCTGCTGTTCGTCATCGTGCTGACCATCACCTGCCTGAACCTGCTGGTCAGCCGCCGCTTTACCGCCCAAGGAGGTGCCCAAGGATGAACGATGCACAGCGCAAAGACCGCCGCAGGCGGGGCCTTGCGGGGGCGCTGACCTACCTGGCCCTGAGCGTGTGGGCCGTGGTGGTGCTGTTCCCCTTTTACTGGATGGTGCTCACCTCCTTCAAGAGCTACGGCGCCTATAACTCCGAGTATGTGCCCGCCTTTTTCACCCTGTCCCCCACGCTGGAAAACTACGTCCAGGCCTTCACGGCCGTGCCGTTGGGCGGATACCTGCTCAACACGCTGATCTTCGCCCTGATCACCACCGCCGTCATGGTGGTGGTCAGCACGCTGGCGGCCTACGCCTTCGCCCGGCTGCGCTTTCCGGGGCGGGACCTTGTGTTCGGGGCGTTTCTGTCCATGATGATGATCCCCAGCGAGCTGGTGGTCATCACCAACTTTGTCACGATCACCGACCTGGACCTGCGCAACAGCTTTCCCGGGTTGATCCTGCCTTCCATCACCTCGGTGTTTTACATCTACCTGCTCAAAGAGAGCTTTGAACAGGTGCCCGACGAGCTGTACCGCGCGGCCAAGGTGGACGGCACCTCCGACCTGAAATACCTGTGGAAGGTCATGGTGCCCATCTGCCGGCCCACCATCGTCACCATCACGATCCTCAAGCTCATCGAATGCTGGAACTCCTACGTCTGGCCCCGGCTCATCACCGACGACCAGGCCTACTTCCTTGTGTCCAACGGCATCCAGCAGATCCGGGAAGAGGGCTTCGGGCGGGAGAACGTGCCCGCCATGATGGCCGCCGTGGTGGTCATCTCGGTGCCGCTGGTGCTTTTGTTCCTGGCCTTCCGCAACAAGATCATGGAGGGCGCGTCCAGAGGGGGGCTGAAAGGATGAGACATGCGTTTTTGCGTCCGCTGGCCCTGGCGGGCGCGGCCCTTGTGTGCGCCGGGGCGCTGACGGGCTGCCACGGCCGGCGGGAGCAGGCCGCGTTCGCGGTGCCCGAGACCTTTGACGAAAGCCGGGACTACGAGATCACCTTCTGGGCCAAGAACGACACCAACAAGACCCAGACCGACATCTACAAGCAGGCCATCGCGGATTTTGAGGTCCTGTACCCCAACGTCACCGTGACGCTGCGGCTGTACACCGACTACGGCGACATTTACAACGACGTCATCACCAACATCGCCACGGCCACCACCCCCAACGTCTGCATCACCTACCCCGACCACATCGCCACCTACCTGACCGGCGACAACGTGGTGGTGCCCCTGGACGAGCTGTCTGCCGACGCCCGCTACGGCCTGGGGGGCAGCGAGCTGAAATTCGACGGCCCCACCGCCGATGAGATCGTGCCCCAGTTCCTGGAGGAATGCCGCCTGGGCTCCACCTGCTACGCGCTGCCCTTCATGCGCTCCACCGAGGCATGCTACGTCAACAAGACCTATGTGGAGGCCCTGGGCTACACCCTGCCCGACGTGCTGACCTGGGACTTCATCTGGGAAGTGTCCGAGGCCGCGGCCAAAAAGAACGCCGACGGCACCTATGCGCTCAACGGCCAGCAGGTCATGATCCCCTTTCTGTACAAGTCCACCGACAACATGATGATCCAGATGCTGCGCCAGAAAGGGGCGGGCTATTCCACCGCCGCGGGTTCCATCCAGCTGTTCAACGACACCACCACCGGCCTGCTGCTGGACATCGCCGACCTGACGGCGGCGGGGGCCTTTTCCACCTTCAAGATCTCGGGCTACCCGGCCAACTTCTTGAACGCCGGGCAGTGCGTGTTCGCCGTGGACTCCACGGCCGGCTCCACCTGGATGGGCTGCGACGCGCCGCTGATGGACATTGCCGAAGAAAAGGTCGTTTCCTTCGAGACCGCCGTGCGCATGGTGCCCCAGTTCGACCCCGACGACCCGCAGATGATCTCTCAGGGGCCGTCGGTGTGTATCTTCAACAAGGACGATCCCCAGGAGGTGCTGGCCTCCTGGCTGTTCGCCCAGTACCTGCTGACCAACGAGGTGCAGATCGCCTATTCCGAGACCGAGGGCTACGTGCCCGTGACCACCAAGGCCCAGACCGACCCCGACTACCTTGACTACCTGTCCCGGGCCGGGGAGGACAACGACGAGCACTACGCCGTCAAGCTGGCCGCCGTGCAGCTGCTGCTGGACCACCAGGACGACACCTTCATCACGCCGGTGTTCAACGGCTCGGCCTCCCTGCGGGACGCGGCGGGCTCGCTGATCGAGGGCGTGACCAAGGGCGTGCGCCGCCACCAGACCGTGGACGACGCCTTCATCCAGCAACTGTACGCCGACACGTCGGCCCTGTACCACCTGGACCAGACCTC
>DBRU01000045.1:0-21041 GCA_002306375.1 Faecalibacterium sp. UBA1360 | reverse complement strand
CAGGCGCTGCGCCGCCGGGCCCGGCAAGGGTCCGGCAGACCCGGGAACCGGGTGCAAAACGGTTGATTTTTGGCTCGTTTTGGCTATAATGGTAGGTATCCGGGGCGCGAGGGAATGCCCCGGCCTACCAATCAGGAGGGAATAACAATGAAAAAACTTCTCAGCCTGCTGATCGCCTTCGGCATGGTGGCCGCCCTGACCGCCTGCGCCGGCGGCCAGTCCAGCACCGCTTCCACCGACTCGGCCGCCACCGATTCCACCGCGTCCGAGCCCGCCGAGACCGAGTCCGAAGACACCGCCGACACCGAGGATACCGCCGAGCCCGCTGCCGCCGGCGAAGTCATGAGCTATGACGAGTACATGGCCGCCGCCATCGACGACGAGGTCACGGTGGAAGTCTACGTCCAGGCCAAGCAGTCCTGGTGGGAGGACAAGGCCACCGTCTACGCCCAGGACCAGGACGGCGCCTACTTCCTGTATGACATGGCCTGCTCCGAAGAGGACTACGAAAAGCTGGTCCCCGGCGCCTGCATCCGCGTCACCGGCTACAAGGCCGAATGGTCCGGCGAGATCGAGATCATGGAAGGCACCTTTGAATTCGTCGAGGACGCCGAGCCCTTCATCGCCGAGCCGCTGAACGTGACCGAGCTGCTGGGCACCGACGAGCTCATCGACCACCAGAACCAGCTGGTCAGCTTCACCGGCCTGACCGTGGAAGCCGCCGGTCAGGATGACGCCGGCAACGACGTGGCCTTCCTGTACAACTGGGACGGCTCCGGCACCGACGGTGACGACCTGTACTTCAACGCCTCGTACAACGGCGAGACCTACACCTTCACCATCGAAAGCTACCTGTGCGACAACACCACCGACGTGTACGCCGCCGTCAAGGCGCTGCAGATCGGCCAGGTCATCGACATGGAAGGCTTCCTGTACTGGTACGAGGGCGTCAACCCCCACATCACCAGCGTGACCGTCACGGGCTGAGCCCACGGTCCTTTTCCCGCGGCAACGCCGGGTCCCGCGCAGCATGCGCCGGGGCCCGGCGTTTTTGCATGCGCCCCGGGCGAAAAAGATTTGACAAGCGTGCAATTCTTGTAGTAGCCTGTAAACAAGAACCCCCGGCGCGCCGCGTCCGGGGCAGGGAAAGAAGGCCGCGCCATGGCGCTGATCTACCGATATATGCGGGTGTACGCCCGGGGCATCGGGGCTTCGATGCTCGTCAAGCTGGCGGGGGCGCTGACCGAGCTGCTGATCCCCGCCATCCTCGAACACCTGATCGACGAGATCGTGCCCCTGAACCGCATGGAACAGGTGGTTTTGTGGGGCGGGCTCATGGTGGTCACGGCCCTGGTCACCCGTCAGCTCAACGTCATCGCCAACCACGCCGCCATCCGCAACGCCCACCATGTGTCCTACGACCTGCGCCGGGACCTGTTTGCCAAGACGGCCAACCTGTCCGGGTCCCAGTTCGACGCCTTCGGTCTGCCCAGCCTGATCAGCCGCATGACCAGCGACAGCTACAACGTCCAGACCTGCGTGCAGTCGCTGCAAACCATGTGCGTGCGGGTGCCCATCATGCTGGTGGGGGGCATCACGGTGACCATGCTCATGGACCCGGTGCTGTCGGGCATTCTGTGCGTCATCGTGCCGGTGCTCATCGTGGTCATCGTGGGGGTGTCCCGCTACGGCATCCCGCTGTACCGCCGGGTGCAGGAGCGCCTGGACGACGTGGTGCGCACCATGCGGGAGGATATCACCGGCATCCGGGTCATCAAGGCGCTGTCCAAGACCGAATACGAGAAAGACCGCTTTGCCGCCGCCAGCGACGCCATGGCCAAAGCCGACATCCGGGCCAGCACGGTCATGGCCGTGCCCGGGCCGCTGATGCAGACCTGCCTGAGCATCGGCCTGACCCTGGTGGTGTGGGTGGGTGCGGGCCGGGTGGATGAAGGGCTCATCAAGCCCGGGGTCATCCTGGCTTTTCTGACCTATTTCAACATGGTCATGCAGGGGGTCATGGGGGTCAACCGCATTTTCATGATGCTGAGCAAGGCCACGGCCTCGGCCAACCGCATCGCCCGGGTCCTGGCGGCCCCCGACGACCAGCCCGTGCTGCCCGCCGAGCAGGCTGCGGTCCCCGCGGGACCGGGCTTTATCCGGTTCGAGCACGTGTGGTTCCGCTACGGCGGCGAGGGCAAGACCGACGAGAGCGAGGGCGGCGCGCCCTGCCTGCGGGACATCTCCTTTACCCTGAACCGGGGCGAAAGCCTGGGTATCATCGGGCCCACGGGCTGCGGCAAGACCACGATTTTGAACCTGCTCATGCGCTTTTACGACGCCGAGTCCGGCGGCGTGTTCGTGGACGGGCGGGACGTGCGCAGCTACCCCAAGGACGAGCTGCGCCGCAAATTCGGCGTTGTGCTGCAAAACGACATGGTGTTTTACAACACCCTGCGCGAAAACATCCGCTTTGGCCGCGACCTGAGTGAGGACGACCTGCTGCGGGCCGTGGAGGACGCCGTCGCCGCCGAATACATCGACTCGCTGGAGGACGGCCTCGACCACCAGGCCGACATCCGGGGGGCCAATCTGTCCGGCGGGCAGCGCCAGCGGCTGCTGATCTCCCGAGCGCTGGCCGCCGACCCCGACATCCTGGTGCTGGACGATTCCTCCTCGGCGCTGGACTACAAGACCGACGCCGCCCTGCGCAAAGCCATTTTTGAGAGGCACAAACATTCCACCACGATCATGGTGGCCCAGCGGGTCAGCTCGATCCAGGGCATGACCCACATCCTGGTCATGGACAACGGCCGCTGCATCGGCTACGGCACCCACCGGGAACTGCTGGATACCTGCCCCGCCTATGCCGAGATCTACCGCGCCCAGATGGGCGCCCTGGCCTGAAAGGGGGTCCCGCCATGCCACCCAGAGGACCCCGCGTCAAACAGGAAAAACCCCGGGACGCCAAAGCCACGATCCTGCGCATCCTGCGCTATATGACCAAAGACCGCCTGCTGGTATTGGCGCTTTTGCTGTGTACCCTTGCCAGCAACGTGGGCAATCTGCTGGGTCCCAGCTTTGCGGGCAAGGCCATCAACGCCGCCGTGGGCCCCCACCAGGTGGATTTTGCCACCGTGGCCTACTATGCCCGCTGCATGGCCGCCGCCTATATCCTGAGCAACCTGATGTCCTTTGTGACCAGCCTGGGCATGATGCGGGTGGGGCGGCGCATCGCCAACCGCATGCGCAAGGACGTGTTCGCCAAGCTCATGGCCATGCCGGTGGGCTACTTTGACCGCAACCAGGCCGGGGACATCATCAGCCGCGTGTCCTACGACATCGACGTGGTCACCACCAGCCTGTCCGCCGACCTGGTGCAGATCCTGACCAGCCTGGTCACGGTGGTGGGTTCGTTTTTTATGATGTGCCTGATCTCGCCGCCGCTGGTGGCCTGCCTGTGCGTCACGCTGCCCATGGCCGTGGGCTTTACCCGGTACATGAGCAAGCGCACCCGGCCGCTGTACGCCCGGCGCAGCGCCGCCTACGGTCGGCTCAACGGCTATGCCGAGGAGATGTTCTCCGGCCAGAAGACCATTTTGGCCTACGCCTACGAGCAGGACGTCTGCCGGGACTTTGCCGCCATCAACCGGGACGCCGCCGAAGCCTACCGGGACGCCGACTCCCTGGGCATGACCACCGGCCCCACCGTGAACCTCATCAACAACCTGGGCCTGTCCATCGTGGGCATGGCCGGGGCCGCGCTGTACATGCTGGGCCGGGCCGGCATGGGGCAGATCTCCTCCTTTGTGCTGTATTCCCGCAAGTTCTGCGGTCCCATCAACGAGGTGGCCAACATCCTCAACGAGATCTACTCCGCCCTGGCGGCGGCTGAACGGGTGTTCGCCCTGCTGGACGAAGCCGAGGAGCCCGCCGACGCCCCCGACGCCGCGCCGCTGGACACTGTGCGGGGCCAGGTGGAGGTCCGGAGCGTCAGCTTCGGGTATGTGCCGGGGCAGACGGTCCTCCACGACCTGGACCTGAGCGCCCAGCCCGGGCAGACCGTGGCCATCGTGGGACACACCGGCGCGGGCAAGACCACCATCATCAACCTGCTCATGCGGTTCTACGACCCCGACGCCGGCAGCATCGCCGTGGACGGGCGGGACATCCGCACCCTGACCCGGGCGTCGGTGCGCCGGGCCTACGCCATGGTCTTGCAGGACACCTGGGTGTTCCGGGGCACCGTGTACGACAACATCGCCTACGGCCGGCCGGGGGCAAAGCGGGAGGAGGTCATCGCCGCCGCCAAAGCCGCCCGCATCCACGACACGATCCTGCGCCTGCCCCAGGGGTACGACACCGTCATCACCGAGGACGGCGGCAACATCAGCAAGGGCCAGAAGCAGCTTTTGACCATCGCCCGGGCCATGCTGTACGACACCCACATGCTGATTTTGGACGAGGCCACCAGCAACGTGGACACCAACACCGAACAGAAGGTCCAGGCCGCCATGCAGCAGATGATGCGCGGGCGCACCTCCTTTGTCATCGCCCACCGCCTGTCCACGATCCAGAACGCCGACCGCATCCTGGTCATGGACCACGGCGACGTGGTGGAGCAGGGCACCCACGCCCGGCTGATGGAACGCAAGGGGCTGTATTACACATTGTACGCTTCGCAATTTGAATAACAAACTGTAAAGGAGAGTGGTCCCATGCGACTGCTGACCCTGATGGAAAACGAGAGCGCCCACGCCCGCTGCGCCTGCGAGCACGGGCTGAGTCTCTACATCGAGACCGCCCGCCACCGCCTGCTCATGGACACGGGGGCCTCCGCCGCCTTTGCGGACAACGCCGCCGCCCTGGGCGTGGACCTGAGCGCGGTGGACACGGTGGTGCTCAGCCACGGCCACTATGACCACGCGGGCGGGCTGCTGCGCTTAGGGCAGCTGGCTCCCGGGGCCGCCATCTATATGCAGCGGGGCGCGGATGGGGACTTTTACCACGGCGAGCGCTACATCGGCATGGACAAGGCGGCCGCCGCCCTGCCCGGCGTGCGCCGGGTGAACGGGGAGCTGGTCATCGACGAGGAACTGGCCCTGTTTGCCGGCGTCACGGGCCGCCGCCTGTGGCCCCAAAGCAACCGGGCTTTGTCGGTGCACCGGGACGGGGCGGTATTGCCCGACGACTTTGCCCACGAGCAGTGCCTGGTCATCACCGAAGGGTCCAAGCGGGTGCTGCTGTCCGGCTGCGCCCACAACGGCATCCTGAACATTCTGGACCGATACCGTCAGCTGTACGGCGGCGAGCCGGACGTGGCCGTCAGCGGCTTCCACATGCGGCGCAAGGGCCCCCACACCGAGGAGGAACGGGACGTGATCCGGCAAACCGCCCGGGAGCTCAAACAGACCCGCACGCTGTTCTACACCGGCCACTGCACGGGCCCCGAGGCCTTTGCCCTGATGGCGGACATCCTGGGCGACCAGCTGCGCCCCATGCACGCGGGGATGGAGCTGGACGTGTAAGGCCGCCCCCCAACAAATACAACGACGCCGCCCCGGCGGGACCCGCAAAGGGTCCGCGCCGGGGCGGCGTCTGCTTTATCAATACGGTTTACCTTTCACACACAAGGACCCGCTGCTCGTAGGGGTGCAGCCACAGGTCGCTGACGTTGGCGGGGGCGCCGTCCAGGTCGTGCACGGCGCCCCGGATGGCCTCCAGCCGGGCGTGGCGGCGTTCCCCCGTAAAGTTGAACAGCCCCACCAGCGTGCGGTTCTCGCCCCGGCGGATCAGCCCCAGCACCCCGTCGTCGTGGGTATCCCAGGTGGAGAACCAGGTCCCGGGGGCAAAGCAGGGGTCGGCGCGCAGGGCGCGCAGGTCGGCCAGGCCCCGCCACACAGCGTTCTGCACGGTGCCCGGGCGGCCCCGCAAAGCGGCCTTGTCCCAGTCGAAGGCCGAACGGTGCAGGTTGCGGCTGTCCTCGGCCAGGTCGGGGTCGTCGTGGTAGTCCCAGCCGTTGAGCTGGGCGATCTCGTCCCCGCTGTTGAGCATGGGGAAGCCCTGAATGAACATCATGGCCCCGTGCAGCAGCAGGTCCCGGCGCACGGCGGTCTTGAGCGCCGCGCCGTCCCCCTGCTCCAGCGCCCGCTCCACGCCGCACAGGCTGGCCGTAGTGCCGCAGCTGCGGGCGTCCCGGGTGACGGGGTCGTAGTTGTACACCTCGCCCGCGGCCCAGGACCCGGGGAAGCGCCCTTCATAGAAGTGGTACAGGTATTCCTTGTGCAGCTGGGGGTCGATGCCCAGGCGGCGCTCCTCGTCCTCGTCCAGGCCCCAGCCGATGTCGTCGTGGCAGCGCAGATAGTTGACGAACCAGCACTGGGGACCCAGGGCGTTGAGGGCGTCCAGCTGGGCCTTGAGCAGCCGCACGTCCCGGGAGGCCAGGGCCCCCCACAGATTGACCATGGTGGACACNNTCCCGGGGGGCCATGACCACCTCGCCTTTGAGGATCACCGCCGGGCAGACGGTCTCCAGCACCAGGCGGACCATGCGCACGATGGTGTGCACCTGGGGCAGGTTGCGGCAGTTGGTGCCCAGTTCCTTCCAGATATAGGGCACCGCGTCGATGCGCAGCACCTCCACGCCCAGGTTGGCCAGGTTCAGCATGCTTCTGACCATCTCCACCAGCACGGCGGGGTTGCGGTAATTCAGGTCCCACTGGTAGGGGTGGAAGGTGGTCAGCACCCACTTGTGCATCTCCTCGCACCAGGTAAAGTTGCCGGGCGCGGTGTTGGGGAACACCTGGGGCACCGTGCGCTCGTACTCATCGGGGATCGTGCGGTCGTCATAGCAGTGGTAGTAGGCCTGGTAGCGGGCGTCCCCGGCCCGGGCGGCCTTGGCCCAGGCATGGCTGGAGGCCGTGTGGTTCATCACAAAGTCCAGGCACAGGCTGATGCCCGCCGCCCGCAGCTTTTTGGTCAGGGCGGCCAGGTCGGCGTTGGTGCCCAGCGCCGGGTCCACGGTGTTGAAATCCTCCACCGCGTAGCCGCCGTCGTTGTGGGGGCGGGGCATTTTCAAAAGGGGCATCAGGTGCAGGTAGGTCAGCCCCTGGCTCTTGAGATAGGGCAGTTTTTTGGCCAGCTTTTTCAGGTCGCCGGCAAACAGGTCGGTGTACATGGTCATACCGAACATATCCCCCCGCCGGTACCAGCCGGGGTCGGCCTCGCGGGCGGCGTCCAGGGCGCGCAGTTCCTCGTCCCGGGCGGCGTAGGCGTCGGCCATGGCCTGCTCCAGCTCCTGCAGGGAGTCGCGGTCGTTGTACAGTTCCATGAACAGCCATTCCAGCTCAGGGCGGCGGGCCGCCATGCGGGCGGTGTACAGGGCGTCCGGTTCGGTCAGGGTGCGCTTCATGCTCAACAGCTCCTTTGGATCAATCGTCGCCAAGCTCGGCCAGGGTGGGCATGGCGGGGATGGCCCCCCGCCGGCTGGTGGTCAGGGCGGCCGCCCGGTTGGCATACGCCAGGATCGGCCGCAGCGTCTGCTCGTTCAGGGCGTCCAGCCCCTGCAGCCGGGCCAGGCGGGCCAGCACGGCCCCGAAGAAGGTGTCCCCCGCGCCGTTGGTGTCCCCCACCGTGCAGGGCACGCCGGGCACGGTGCCCGTGTGCTCGCCCAGGCGGTAATACACCCCGTCGGGGCCAAGGGTCACAAGCACCAGGCGGATGCCCTTGCCCGCCAGGGCGGCGGTGCCTGCGGCCAGGTCGTCGGTGTCGGCCAGCAGGGGCAGCTCCTCGTCCGACAGCTTCAGGATGTCCACCATGTCCAGCGGCGCGCGCATGCGGCGCAGGGCGGTGTCCCTGTCCGGCCACAGGGCGGCGCGGTAGTTGGGGTCGTAGGTGATGACCGCCCCCATGCCGCGGGCGGCCTCCACGGCGCACAGGGTGGTGGTGCGGGCGGGGTCCCTTGTCAGGCTGACGCTACCGAAGTGCACAAACCGCGCCTCTTTCAAAAGCCCCAGGGGTATCTCGTCCTTCAGCAGCATGGCGTCGGCGCCGGGGTCGCGGTAAAAGGCAAAGTCCCGCTCCCCCGTTTCGTCCACCGATACCACCGCCAGGGTGGTGTGCTGTTCCTCGTCCACGGCCAGGGCGCTCACGTCCACGCCGTTTTCGTCCAGCACGCTTTGCAGGTAACGCCCGAAGGCGTCCTTGCCCACTTTTGCGATCAGCGCAGTCGACGCGCCCAGCCGGGCGGCGGCCACCGCCAGGTTGGCGGGCGCGCCGCCGGGGTTGGCGTCGTACCGGGGCACGCCGGCTTCGGTCACGCCGGTCTGGGTCAGGTCGATCAGCACTTCGCCGATGGCCACGATGTCCATGATAGCTCCCTCCTCAGGTTCAGGGGCGGCCGGGCTCAGTGCCCGCCGGGCAAAAGACGGATCAGGTGCAGCTGGGCGCAGGGCCAGTCCCCGGCCAGGGGCGGCAGGGTCAGGCCGGCGTACAGCAGCGTGCTGCCGCTGTACACCGCCCCGGTCCAGGACGCCCGGCTGCCGGCGAGCTCGGGGGTGGCCTGGCAGACGTGGACCTCCAGCGCCTGCACGCGGTACAAGGCGTTTTCGTCCAGGCCCCGCAGGCACAGGTGCAGCGGGCGGGCGTTGGCCTCGGGCCGGGTCAGGACCAGGCTGACCAGCGACTCGGTCTCGGTGACGAACTGCCACCCCGCCCAGCGCCGCTGGCGGGCCGGGTCGCTCAGGCGGTAATAGGCGCCGTTGTGGATCACGTCGTAATATTTCTTGAAGGTTTCGATCTGTCGGCGGACCTCGCCGCATTCTTCGGCGCTCAGCCGGTGGGGGTCCAGCTCATACCCGAAGGTGCCGGCCATGGCCACCACGGCCCGGGTCCACAGCGGGGTGGTGCGGCCGGTCTGATGATTGGGACAGGCGGACACATGCGCCCCCATGGCCGACACCGGATACCCGAAGGAGGTGCCGTACTGGATGTCCAGGCGCTCGACGGCGTCGGTGTCGTCGCTGCACCAGATCTGGGGGAAGTAGCACAGCATGCCCGCGTCGAAGCGGCCGCCGCCGCCGGCGCAGCCCTCGAACAGCACGTCGGGGAAGCGGGTGGTCAGCGTTTCCAGCAGGCGGTAGACCCCCAGCATATAGCGGTGGGCGGTCTCGCCCTGGCGGTCGGGGGGCAGGGCCCGGCTGTACACGTCGGACATGTTGCGGTTCATGTCCCACTTGATATAGTCGATGTCGTGGCGTTCCAGCAGGTCGGTCAGACGCCCCAGCAGGTAGTCGGCCACCTCGGGCCGGCCCAGGTCCAGCACCAGCTGGTTGCGGCCCATGGCCGGGTCCCGCCCGGGCAGGGTCAGGGCCCAGTCGGGGTGGGCGCGGTACAGGTCGGAGTCCTCGCTGATCATCTCGGGCTCCACCCACAGGCCGAACCTGAGCCCCAGGTCCTTGATGCGCCCGATCAGCGGGTCCAGGCCGCCGGGCAGCTTGCGCTGGTTGACATACCAGTCGCCCAGGCCGCTGTTGTCGTCGTCCCGCTTGCCGAACCAGCCGTCGTCCAGCACCAGCATCTCCACGCCCAGGTCGGCGGCCTTTTGGGCGATGGAGACGATGGCGTCGGCGTCAAAGTCGAAGTAGGTGGCCTCCCAGTTGTTGATGAGCACCGGGCGGCGGGCAAAGCGGAACTTGCCCCGGCAGACGTTGCCCCGCAGGAAGCGGTGATACCGGCGGGACAGCTCCCCCAGCCCGCCGGCCGTGCAGCACAGAATGACTTCGGGGGCGGTGAAGGTGTCCCCGGAGCGCAATTTCCAGCAAAAGCCCTGGTCCTGGATACCGGTGACCAGGCGGGTCAGGCCATTCTGGTCCACCTCCACGTCGGTGCGGTGGCTGCCCGAATACACGGGCATGACGCCGTAGCAAAGGCCGGCGTCCTCGGTGGCGTCGGGCTCGCACAGGATCACGAAGGGGTTGTGGTGGTGGCTGGACGCCCCCCGGGTGCTGGCCACGGTGGTCACGGCGTCCCCCAGGGGCAGGCGCTGCATCTGGCGCTCCATGGCGTGGCGGCCGTGGAAGTGGATGAGCTCCCAGGAACCGAAGGGCAGGTCCAGGCAGACCGAGGCCGTCTTGTCCAGCCACAGGGCGCCCGTACCGGTGTTGCGCAGCCGCGCGGCCCGGGTGATGATGTCCTGGTCGGCGAACACGGCGTACAGCAGTTCCAGTTCCAGGCCGGTAGGCTCGTCCCGCAGGAAGATGCACAGCGTCTCGGCCTCGGCGTCCTCGTCGTGGGCGGCGGGCAGGCCGTCCAGGGCGTATTTGCCGGGGGCGATGCGGTGGTCCCGGTACAAAAAGTCCGCGCCGGCCGCGCCCTGTTCGTCCCGCACCCACAGGCAGCAAAGGCGGAAGTCCCCCATGTTGCCCACGGTATACTCCTGGGGCAGCACGTCGGGCGAGGCCGCATGGTCCCGCCGGCAGGGGTAATAATCGGGGGAAAAACCGTGGTTGGCGGCCGGGTACATGGCCGCCAGGTCCCCCGTGCCGATGCGCCGGCCGTAATACAGGTGCAAAAGGCGCCCCCGCTCGTCCACTTGCATGCGGTAGGTGGTGTGCCGGGTCTGCAGGGTAAAAATTCGGGTGATCGCGTCAAACTGAATGCCCATAGCGGGACCTCCTGGCGGAAGGATATATCGACAGCGCGGCCGGCGCAAAGGCCGGCGCCGCGCCCAATGACCAAAATAAGGGCGGCAGGCGGGCGGACCGTCCGCCTGCCGCGCAGGCCCCCGGGCTTATGGGGGCGTTGTTCAAAGGGGTCTGCCGGGGCTTATTTGCCGCCGGTCATGGCGATGCCCTGGATGAACTGTTTCTGGAACACAAGGTAGAGGATGACCATGGGGATCATGGCCAGCAGGCTGCCGGCCATCAGCACGGGGAAGTTGGTGGTGTACTGACCGTTGAGGGTGGACAGGCCGGCGGACAGGGTCATCATGTTCAGGTCGGTGTTGCAGATCAGCGGCCACATCAGGTCGGAGTAGGCGAACACCGCGGTGAAGATGGCCAGCGCCGCGCAGCTGGACCCGGTCAGGGGGAACATGACCTTATAGAAGGTCTGCCATTTGTTGCACCCGTCCAGATAGGCGGCCTCGGCGATCTCGTTGGGGATGCCCAGGTAGGTCTGGCGCAAAAAGAAGGTGCCGAAGGCGGACACAAGGCCCGGGAACACCAGGGCGAAGATGCTGTTGGTCAGGCCCATGCGGGCGAGCATCAGGTACTGGGGGGTGATGAAGATCTGGCTGGGCAGCATCATCTGCACCAGCACCACGCCGAACAGCAGGTTCTTGCAGGGGAATTCCAGCTTGGCGAAGGCGTAGCCGGCCATGGAGCTGAACACCACGGCGCACACCACGCGGAAGACGATGAGCAGGCCGGTGTTGATGTACAGGTTCACAAAGGGCAGGCTCTGCAAGGCGGTGGTGAAGTTGGTGAACGCCCAGCTGGAGGGCAGGATCTGGGGCGGGATGGCCATGGCCTCGGCCTGGGTCTTGAACCCGGTCAAGAACATCCACACAAAGGGGAAGATCATCAAAACGCTGCCCAGGATCAGCACGATATAGGTCAGCGTGGTGGAAAGACGCTTGCTGCTTTTCATACTGGTATTCATGCTTTACACCTCGTAATTGACCCACTTTTTCTGACCGACGAACTGGATGATGGTGACCACACCGATCAGCAGCACGGTCCAGACCACGATGGCGGAGGCATAGCCCTTGTCGCCGGCCACAAAGCTCTGGCGGTAGAACAGGGACATCAGGCTCTGGGCATCGTTGAGGGCGGGGTTGGCGTCATCGACCATCATATAGATCAGGTCGAACACTTTCAGCGAGGACATCAGGCGCATGATCATGACCACGAACAAGGTGGGCGAGACCATGGGCAGCGTGATGGCAAAGAACTGCTTGACCTTGGACGCGCCGTCCAGGTCGGCGGCCTCGTACAGCGTGGCGGACACATTCTGCAAGCCCGCCAGCAGCAGCACGGCGTCGTAGCCGATGTTGCTCCAGATCTGCACGATGGCGCAGGTGAACAGAACAAGGCTGGAATCGGTGAGCCAGCCGATATTGGAACCCAGTATCGAGTTGATGATACCATACTGGGAGTTAAAAATCCACTTCCAGACCATGGCGACGGCGGCCGGGGCCACGACCATGGGCAGGAAGAAGATGGCCCGGAAGGTGGTGCGGCCGCGGATCTTGCTGTTGAGCAGCACGGCCACCAGAAGCGCCAGGAAGATGCCCACCGGCACGGTCAGGATGCAGAACAAAATCGTGTTCCAGGTGGCTTTCCAGAATTCCGCGTTCTGGAACATCTCGATGTAATTGTCGACGCCCTCGAACTCGAACATGCCGAAGGGCAGGGACTTGGAAAAGCTCATGTAGATGGTCTGCACAAAGGGCCACATATTCAGCACCAGCAGACCGATGATGGTGGGCGCCACCATGATCAGGCCCCACACCGCGCCGTCACGGGCGAGCTTGGATGTCTTTTGCATTGCCTGTGCCTCCCTTACTCATAATACTCGGCGCTGGCTTCGTCCACGATCTGCTGCATGGCGTTCAGGCCGGCGTCCAGGTCCAGCTGCCCGGTGTAGATCTTCAGCAGGGTGTCGCTGACCTCGCTCTTCCAGGCGGGGCGGGCGGCGTTGTTGACGCTCTGTACGCAGTAGTCGAACATGTCGATGAAGGGCTGCACATCCACGGGGTATTCGTCGAACACGCCCACCCAGGTATCCTCCAGGCCTTCGTAAGCCGGGATGGCCGCGCCGCTTTCGCCCTGGATGCGCTGGCCTTCCTCACTGCCGAAGAACTTCAGCACGTCCTTGACGATGTCCAGGTGCTTGTTGGTGGCGCTGGTGGCGTAGCTCAGACCGTTGGAGATGGACGCCCGGCCGTCGCCGCTGACCGGGTCGGGGCAGGCGGGCAGCACGGCGATGTCCCATTTGCCCACCATGTCGGGGTAGTTCTGCAATTCGCTCAGGATGTTCCAGTCGCCTTCCAGGAACATGGCGCCCTTTTCCGAGAAGAAGGCCGTGCCGGGGGATGTCTCGGCAAAATAGGTCTGGTCGGGGCACCAGTCGTAGCTTTGCAGGCCGATGTAGAATTCCATGGCCTTTTTGGTGGCCGGGTCGGTGAAGTTGGCCCGGGTCTTGTCCTCGGTCAAAATGCTGCCGCCCGCCTGATACACGAAGTTCCAGTAGCCCAGCTGGTCGTCGCCGTAGGCCATGTAGCCGTACTTGCCGGTGGCGTCGTAGATCTTCTGGGACGCCTCCACCAGGTCGTCCCAGGTCCAGGTCTCGTCGGGGTAGGCCACGCCGGCGGCGTCGAACATTTCTTTATTGTACACAAGGCCCACGGTGTCCTTGTCCTTGGGCACGGCGTACAGCTTGCCGTCGGACCCGCTGGCGTTGGCCAGGGAAATGTCCGAGAAATGCTCGGTCTCCACAATGTCGGAACAGTCGGCCAGCTTGCCGTAGTCGGCGTATTTCAGGATCTCGTTGGTGTGCATCCAGAAGATGTCGGGCATCTGGTTGCTGATGGCCGCGGCCTCCAGCTTGGTCCAGTACTCGTCCCAGTTGATGACCTGTACTTCAATGTGCACGTCGGGGTGCTGGGCCGTGTAGGCGTCGCACATGGCCTGCATGCCGTCGCGCTGGGCCACGTCCCAGATCTGGAACGTCAGGTTCACGCTGCCGTCCGAAGCCCCAGACCCGCATCCGGCCAGACTTGCCGTCAGGCAGGCCGCCATGACCCCGGCAGCCAGCTTGCGTTTGATGCTCATAGTCAGTTTTCCTCCTAAAGGTGGTGCTCACAAACCTGCCGTCGGCCCGGCCGGCGCCGCGGCGCCCGGGGTCCGCGCCCCGGCGTTTTGCTGAAAATTTTTGGGATTCTTTTGTGCAATGTGCACTATGCACAATTTTTATCCCGTTCTGACGCCCTTATTATACATTTTAACAGACTGCCCGTGAATATCCGGCTGCCGCTTTTTATATCTCAATTTAGTGGTTTGCTCTGATTTTTGTTGAAGTATAGTCGCATTATGGTATATAATGGAAAAAACGCCGGGAGGGACGCCGCCATGACCCGCAAGCAGGATATCCGCACCGAAAACAAGCTGAAATTCCACGTGTTCCAGGACGAGCGCTTTGTGGACCTGAACCTGTACCAGTTCGGGTGGGAGCGCACCGAGCCGCTGCACTCCTACGGGCCCCATGCCCGCAACCACTACCTGTTCCACTATGTGATCGCGGGGCGGGGGGTCTTGTACGCCAACGACGAGAGCTACGCCATCGAGGCGGGGCACGGCTTTCTGATCGTGCCGGGGGCGCCCACCACCTACGTCGCCGACGAAAAGGACCCCTGGGAGTATACCTGGATCGAATTTGACGGCCTGCGCGCCGGCGAAAGCCTGGGCCTGGCGGGCATCAGCGGCCGCCAGCCCGTGTACACGCCCCTGAACCGGGAGGCCGGCCGCCTGCTGCAGGAGCAGATGCTGACCATCGTCAACCACGCCGACGCCAGCCCCATCCGCCAGATCGGGCAGGGGTTCTTGTTCCTGGACCAGCTGGTGCAGTCCTCGGCCGGGCGGCGGCAGCAGAGCCAGCGCCGCCTGCGGGACTTTTACATGAAGGAGGCCCTGTCCTTCATCGAGCAGAACTACCAGCAGGACATCTCCATCGAGGAGATCGCCGCCTTCTGCGGGCTCAACCGCAGCTATTTCGGCAAGGTGTTCCGGGACACCATGGGCGAAAGCCCCCAGGCCTTTCTGCTGCATTACCGCATGGCCCGGGCCGCCCAGATGCTCAAGGAGACCACTTTGCCCGTGGGGACCATCGCGGGGATGGTCAGCTACTCCAACCAGCTGCATTTTTCCCGGGCGTTCAAGGCCGTGTACGGCATGGCCCCCCGCTCCTACCGCCAGACCCACTTCATCCGCCCCGAAGAAACGCCCTGAACCAGGTCGCCCCCCGGCGCTGTGCAGCGCCGGGGGGCGGTGGTTTTGTGCGGGTCAGTCGGCGGGGCAAAAGCGCTCCACCCGCATTTTCAGGCCGTACTTTTTGCGCAGGGCCGCGATCTCGGCCATCATGGGGGACTTGTGGTGGGCGTCGATGGCCCCCTGGTCCCGCCAGCGGTCGATGAGCAGAACGGTCTCGGGGTCCTCGGCCGGGTGGTAGTAGGCGTAGCCCAGGTTGCCCTCCTCGGCGCGGATCTTTGCGACCAGGCCGCTTTCGGTCATCTCGCGGGCAAAGTCCCGGGCGCTGCCGTTTTTGCCGGTGTAAAAAATATGGATCGTGATGGGCGTGTTCATAGCGGACCTCCTGTTTGCTTTTGGTGTTTTCAGTATACGCCCGAAACGGCCCCGGCCCGGGGCATTTTCAAATTCTGCAAAGGCCCTGCAAGGCCCGCAGGGAGGTGTCGGCCGTGACGTGCAGGGCGACGCCCCGCCCGGCGCAAAGCTCTTCCAGCGGCTTGCCGAAGCGGGCAAAGCTGCGGGTGATCTGCCCGCCCAGGCACAGGCAGTCGGGGCGGTAATCGGTCAGGAAGGGCTCCAGGGCGTCCCGCAGGCGCAGGCCGAACCGGGCAAAGCAGGCGGCGGCCGCCGCGTCCCCCACGGCACAGCGCTCGGCCAGGGCGGCGCCCTCCAGCTCCTGGCCCAGGCACTGGCGGCACAGGACCATGAGCCCCCGTTTGCTGATATAGTCGTCGATGCACCCGTCCAGGAAGGGCGCCGAATAGATGTACCCATCGGGCGGCACGCCGGGGGTGCCGTCCGGCGCAAGGCCCCGCCCCAGGGTGAAGGCGCTGCCGCACCCGGTGCCGATGCAGACCGCCAGGCTCCGCCCGCTGCCCGCCGCACCGCCGAAGGCCAGTTCCCCCAAGGCGAAGGCCGCCACGTCGTTGACAAAGCGGATGTCCCCGGGCGTCGGCGCCAGGTCCCCCAGGCGCCGGGCCAGTTGGGCGCGCAGGTCCACGCCGTACAAGGCGTCGTACTTGTCCAGCCCTTGCAGCAGGCAGATGCCCCGCTCGTAGTCAAAGGGCCCGGGGAAGGCCATGCGCACCCCGCCCACGGCCGCCGGGGCGTCGGCGGCCAGCGTTCGCACCACCCGGGCCAGGTGGTCCAGCAGCGGGGCCCGGGCCAGCCCCGCCCGCGCGGGGAAATGGCGCAGCGGGCTCAGCCGCCCGCCGCCGCATCGCCGAAGCCCGGGGCGCCGTGCTGGTCTACGGCGTGGGGGCGACGCTGGTGCACCCGGGGGACGTGCAGGTATTGGCCGACATCACCCGGTGGGAGATCCAGCTGCGCTACCGCCGGGGCATGTCCAACTGGCGCACGGCCCGCGCCGACCTGCCCAGGCTGCAAAAATACAAGCGGGGCTTTTTTGCCGAATGGCGCTGGGCCGACCGGGAAAAGGACCATCTGCTGGACACGATGGACTTTTACCTGGACATGACCACCCAGGGCAGCCCCGCCCTGGTGGACGGGGCATCCTACCGGGAGGCCTTGCGCCAGACCACCCGGCGGCCCTTCCGCATGGTGCCCTACTTTGACCCGGGGGTGTGGGGCGGCCACTGGATGAAGGACCACTTTGACCTGCCCGAAAACGGCAGCAACTACGCCTGGAGCTTTGACGGCGTGCCCGAGGAAAACAGCCTGCTGCTGGACTTTGGGGGCAGGCTGATCCAGACCCCGGCCCTGAACCTGGTGCTGCAGCAGCCCCGGGCCCTGCTGGGCGAGGGGGTGCACGCCCGCTTCGGCAAAGAGTTCCCCATCCGCTTCGATATGCTGGACACGGTGGGCGGGCAGAACCTGTCCTTGCAGGTGCATCCCCTGACCGAGTACATCCAGAACACCTTCAACATGCGCTACACCCAGGACGAGAGCTACTACATCCTGGACGCGGAGGAAGGGGCCTCGGTGTGGCTGGGCGTCAAAATGGGGGCGGACCCCGCCGCCATGGAGTCCGACCTGCGCCGGGCCCAGGCGGGGCAGGCGCCCTTCCCGGCCGAGCAGTACATCAACAACATCCCGGTGAAAAAGCACGACCATGTGCTGATCCCGGCGGGCACCACCCACTGTTCGGGGGCGGGCACCATGGTGCTGGAGATCAGCGCCACGCCCTACATCTTCACCTTCAAGCTGTGGGACTGGGGCCGCCTGGACCTGGACGGCAAGCCCCGGCCCATCCACATCGACCACGGCATGGCCAACATCCAGTTCGACCGGGACACGACCTGGGTGCGCCAAAACCTGGTGGGGCAGACCGCCGTGCTGCGCCGGGACGAGGCCGGTCTGGTGGAGCGCACCGGCCTGCACGAGCGGGAATTCATCGACACCCTGCGCTATACCACCACGGACCGAATGACGGTGGAACGCACGGGCAGCGTGGACGTGCTGAACCTGGTGGAAGGCTCCCGCGCCCGCCTTGTGAGCCCCGCGGGCGACTTTGAGCCCTTTGAGCTGCACTATGCCGAGACCTGCATCCTGCCCCGGGCCGCCGGGGACTATGTCATCGAATCCCCCGACGACGGGACGGTCAAGGTCATTCTGGCCCGGGTGCGGTGCTGACCCCCCGCCCCTTTTGAAAGGAGAACGCCATGCCCACCTCGCTGCACGAACAGGCGGCGGAGTACATCCGCGCCCGCATCGCCTCGGGCGAGTACGCCCTGGGCGCCCAGATCCCCACCGAGAAGGAACTGTGCGCCCGGCTGGGCGTCAGCCGGCCCACGTTGCGCCAGGCCCTGGACGCCCTGACCCGGGAAGGCTACCTGACCCGGGTCAAAGGCCGGGGCACCTTTGTGACCGAGCCCAAGATCACCCACGAATCCACGAGCTTCCTGGCCGGCTACCGGGAAGAAAGCGAGCGCAGCCACCGCACGCTGCGCACCAAAGTGCTGGACATCGGCGTCATGCGGGCCCCGGACGCCGCAGCCGCCGCCCTGGAGCTGCCCGCCGGGGCCAGGGTCACCCGCCTGGTGCGCCTGCGCCGCCTGGAGGGCTACCGGGACAACGCCCCCGTGGTGTACACCACGCTGTACGTGCCCTGCAAGCTGTTCCCCGACATGGCGGAGCTGGATTTCACCGACCTGTCCTTTTACGGGGTGCTGGCCGACCGGGGCCTGGCCGTGCGCCGGGCCAGCCGCCGGCTGGAGGTGGTGGTCCCCCCCGCCGAGGTCACGGCCGCGCTGGGCATCAGCCCGTTCGAGCCCACGGTGTTCATCACCTCGGTGGGGCGCATGGCCGACGGCCGCCCCATCGAATACGCCGAAAGCCACTACCCCGCCGCCGGCAGCCGCTTTCTCATCGAGATCGACCGCTGACCCCCTTTTGCAGCCCCCGCCCGCCCGGGCGGGGGCTTTTTCCATCGGGCAAAACGCCCAGCCGGGCCGGTCGAATTTTGGCAAAGCTGCCCTGCCCCGCCGCATTGTGTTTTGCCCGGGTTTCGTTTAAGATTAAATCAGAAACCACCCGCGCTGCGCGCGGCGGAAGGGAGCGCCCCATGTCCGACCATTCTTCCATGACCTTTGAACAGCGGGTCGACGCCTTGGGCCTGTGCCTCAACGACACCGAGGACGACATCATCGACTGCATCCGCCGTCACCGGGGCGACATCGCGGCCCTGACCATCCAGAAAATGTCCCAAGAGCTGTACGTGGCCCCCAACTCCATCATGCGCCTGGCCAAAAAGCTGGGGTACAGCGGCTTTGCCGAGCTGAAATTCTCGATCCAGAACGAGCGCGCGGCCACGGACGCCCCTTTCAGCCGCCAGCTGCTGGAGATGCTGCCCAACAACATCGTCAAGACCCTGGACATCATCGACATGGACCAGGTGCGGGCCGTGGCCTCCCTTTTGCGCCGGTCCCACGGGTGCATCCTGGCCGGGGTGGGGGATTCCAGCTATTACTGCGAGCTGCTGGGCAAAAACCTGCGCTGCGTGGATATGCCGGCCCAGTATTTCCAGCACATCCACGATATGATCTATGCGGTGCAGCACGGGGACGCCAACGACGCGGTGCTGATCATCAGCGCCCGGGGCGAGAACCAGCGCCTGGTGGACCTGGCCCGCCGCGTCCGGGAAAAGGGCATGACCGTGGTCAGCATCACCCACATGAAAGAAAATCCCCTGGCCGCCCAGGCCCAGTACAACCTGTATTTCTGGGGCGAGCACCGCCTGGTGCAGGACTACAACGTCACCGACCGCATCGGCCTGATGCTGCTGATCCGCCTTCTGAGCGAGGTGTTCTGGCAAAGCTGCGGCTTTGCCCCCTGAACCGGGACTTTTTTCCATCCGCCCGCGCCGGCGCACTCCTTTCCGCCCGGTGCGGGCCTTTTTATAGGACTTTTGAGGGGTCTTTGACCGGACAGGGGTGTACATTTACACATTGGGTCTTTTGCCACGTGTACATTTTTCAAGAATCCCACACCCAAAAAACTGTGTGCTATACTCAAATCAAAGGCAAGCCAACGCACTCCGGACCCGGGTCGACACGGGAAAGGGGAACACGGGCGCAGCACCCCGCCCCCGCGACACGAACCTTTCGGGAAAGGACGGAAAGCACCATGAGTTTACAGCAGATCACCAACAAAAACCTCATCGCCGTCAACTGCGACTTCACCACCAAAAACGAGGTCATCACCTTTCTGGTGGACCGCCTGGCGGCCGAAGGCAAGCTCAAGGACCGGGACGCCTTCATGCAGGCGGTCATGGACCGGGAAGCCCTGAGCGAGACCGGCGTGGATTCGGGCATCGCCATCCCCCACGGCAAGAGCGAGGCCGTCAAGGAGGCCGCCGTGGCCATCTGCCGGGTCAACGCCCCCATCGCCGACTGGGAGAGCATGGAGGAGGACAACCAGGTCACCCTGATCTTTTTGCTGGCCATCCCGGTGGCGGAAGCGGGCTCCACCCACCTGGACCTGCTGGCCGAGCTGATGACCCACGCCCAGGACGAGGCGTTCCTGGGCCGGCTGATGCACGCGGCCACCGTGGACGAGATGTACGACGCCCTGGACGTGGAAAAGAAGGATGCGGCCGCCGACCCGGCCAAGACCTACACCCACACGGTGGTGGCGGTCACGGCCTGCCCGGCGGGTATCGCCCACACCTACATGGCCGCCGAGGCCCTGGCCAAGGCCGGCGAGGAGATGGGCGTCAAGGTCTATGTGGAAAAGCAGGGCGCCAACGGCGTGGAGGACCGCCACACCAGAACGCCTGCAAGCGGCGGACGCGGCCATCTTTGCCGTGGACGTGGCCGTGAAGGAAAGCGAGCGCTTTGACCACCTGCCCGTGTACAAGACCCGGGTGGCCGCCCCCATCAAGGACGGCAAGGGCGTGATCCGGGCCGCGCTGGACCTGGCCGCCCACAGCAAAAAGGGCGAGTACAAGCCCGCCGAAGCCCCCAAGGCGGCGGGCGGCGGCGTGTTCACCGACATCAAGGACGCCGTGCTCACCGGCATCTCCTACATCATCCCCCTGATCGTGGCGGGCGGCATGATCAACGCCTTCGCCGTTTTGCTGGCCCAGGGCTTCGGCTGGCAGGACCTGCTGGCCACCGAACAGTCCTGGCTGTGGTGCTTCAAACAGATGGGCGGCGGGCTGCTGAGCACCGTCATGATCCCCGTGCTGGCCGCCTACATGGCCTACTCTCTGGGCGACAAGACCGCCCTGGCCCCCGGCTTTGCGGCCGGCGTGGCCGCCAACCTGATCGGCGGCGGCTTTTTGTGCGGCATGCTGGGCGGCCTGGTGGCCGGGTACTCGGTGCGCTGGCTGCGCAAGACCATCCCCGCCAAGGGCACCCTGGCCGGCTTCGTCTCCTTCTGGGTCTACCCCGTTCTCAGCACGATCATGGTGGGCATCGCCCTGTTCCTTCTGGTGGGCAAGCCGGTGGCGGCCATCAACGCCGGGCTCATCAGCCTGCTCAGCTCCATGAGCGGCTCCAACGGCGCGCTGCTGGGCGCCGTGCTGGGCATCATGGTCTCCTTTGACCTGGGCGG
>DBRU01000084.1:2864-5668 GCA_002306375.1 Faecalibacterium sp. UBA1360 | reverse complement strand
AGGAAGTTGGCCTGGGCCAGGGACAAACGCCGCTGGAACTCCACGCCGGTGTCCTCGAAGATGGAATCCCCAAAGCTGACCGCCCCCTCAAAACTGCCCGCCGGGGCCAGGCCGTACAGGCCGGCGTAGACGTCGAACCAGTACAGCACATCCAGCAGGCCGGTGGTCAGGCCCCGGTCCTGGATGGCCTTGATGGTGTTGTAGGTGGTGCGGTCCTCGCTGATGACCTGGGTGGCGGTCACCCGGCCGGTCTTGGGGTCGATGGCAAAGGTGCCCGCGCTGAACCCCACCTGCATTTCCAGCAGACGCAGCAGGGTCTCGATGCCGCCGCGGTACTGCTCAAAGCGCAGGTCGGGGGTGTAATCGTCCCAGGGGTGGGTGTCCGGCATGTCCAGCGTCATAAACAGGTCGCTGGCCAGCTCCTTGAAGGGGATGGCCGGTTTGCCGTTGACGGGGCTTTTCATGGCCGCCACACGGTCGATGATCATGCGGCGGCGGCCGGTCTCCCGCTCCCACACAAAGTCCCCGTAAGCCGCGTCCAGCTGACGGATGGTATCGGTGGCATTGGCGTACAGGCTCACGGGGCACGGGCTGCCGTCCACCGTGTTCAGCATGGGCATACGCAGCAGGCCGAAGTGGGGCCGGTCCACGTTGTGGATGGTCAGGTCCGCTTCCAGGGCGGCCCAGCGCGCCACCTTGTCCAGAGCGATCTCTTCCCCCGTCTGCCCGCCGGTCCTGAGCCGGAAGGCCCGGTTGGTGATGTGCAGGCCTTCGGCGGTCATCTCGAAGTGTTCCACCCGCACCACCCCGGTGCCGTCATCCAGATGGTCGAAGTCGGTGAAAGACCCGGCATCCAGCCGCCGGTTGGGCCCCCACCGCTCGGGGAAGATGCGGTGCCGGGGGATCACCTCGGCGTACAGGCTGCCGCCCTCCGCATAGGGCTTTACGGCGGCCATGCCGCCCACCCCCGCCATCTGCACGGCCTCGTACAGGCAGGGCAAAAGATTGTGCCGGACCTGTTGCTGAAGCCAGTCGGCCCGGGCCCCCGCCCCGGTACTCAGCGTCAATTCACTGGTGGCCAGGGTGGCCATATAGGCGGTGACGGTCTGGGCCAGCTTCAGGCTGTGGGGCGGCTGGTCGGTGAGATAGAACAGCTTGTCCCATTCCCGCACGGCCTGCTCCATGCGCGGGGTCATATCGCAGCCCGGAACGCGGGCGGTATGCGGTTGCAGCAGTTGCATGGCCATTCCTCTCAATGTCTTGAAGATGTTCATCACGCACCTCGGCGTTTCCAGATCAGCTCGGTGGCATAGCGCACCGCGTCGATGTGGTGGTTGTTCAGATCCGGGTAGCCGGGCAGCACCTCGCCGGTGCGGGGGTCCCGCTCATACTCATACTCTGAAAATTCCCGGGCCGTGTCGGGGCACCGGGCCGGGTCAATGGCGATGCCCGCCAGGCTTTGCAGCCACTTCATGCTGGCCGTCACGCTGCCGGGGCCCTTCTGGGCGGCGCGGCAGGAAAGGCCGAAGGCCCGGTAGTCCCCCACGCTTTTGGGTTCGGCGGAGTCGGCGGTGATGAAGTCTGCCCCGGTCAGCCCCCGCTGCAAAAGCAGGTCGGCGGTATCCCGGTTGGAGGTGCGCAGCCGGGTCAGCTCATCCAGGATATACAAAACGCCCCGGGCGGCGTCGTAGTGTACGGCGTTGTAGGCCCAGGGGTCGGGGTACCAGCCCCAGTCCACGCCATACAGCGGGCGGTCAAAGCCGCAAAGCTGTTCGTCCGGGATGGGCCCCAGGCGCAGGTTCTCGAACACGGCGGTGCCGCTGCCCACCACTTCCCCGTCGTACTCGTGGCGGTAGGCGGTGGGGTTTGTTTGCTTTAACTGCCGGGCATCCGCCAAAAAGCGCGGCCCCAGCCAGGCGGCCGGGGTCGTTTGGTAGGTGGAGTGATGCACCAGCTTGCCCGGGCGGTCGGCCAGGGCGTAGCGGTTGGCCCAGTGGCGGGCGGAGGCCGGCGGGTTGAAGCTCTTGAAGGTCAGGGCGTATTCGCCGCCGCGCAGGCAGCTTTGCTCCACGTTGCGCACCTGCTCGGGGCCGTCGAACTGGTCCAGTTCCTCGAACCACAAAAGGCCCACATACCCGTGGGGCACCTTCAGGGACTTGAGCTTGCCGTGGTCGTCCAGGCCGAAGAAGAGGATCTTCTGCCCCGTAGGCCGATAGACGCATTCCATGGGGCTGACGGTGCAGCGAAAGTGCCCGCCCAGGCCCAGGGCGTGGATGGCCCAGCAGACCTGGGCGTAGACGCTGGTGCGCAGGGTCTTGTCCACCCGGCGCAGCACCACCGCGTTGCAGTCGGGGCGGCGCAGCAGCTGCAGCACCAGTTCCACGCTGATGTAGCTGGACTTGGCGGAGCCGCGGCCGCCCTTGGCCAGCAGCTCGTCCACCTGCCCGGCTTTGATCTGCCGGTGGACATCAAAGAAGGCAGGCGAGATCAGCTCCGACAATTTACAGGTCGTCAACGATCCGCACCTCCCCGTCGGTATCTGCGGGGGCCTTGTCGTTCCACCCGAAGTTGCATTTCAGGCTGAACTGGGCGCCGTTGGTCCCGTTGCGGTCGAACAGCCGTTCTTCGGCGTAGGCTTCGCACCGGGCCTTCGCGCGCGTTATCGTGTCCACAAATCTGGGCTTTGCCTGGTAGTTGAGCAGCGCCTGACGCCCTGTGAACCCCAGCGCCAGGGCCAGCCCCGTGACGGTGGGCGGATGAGCCCCCACAACGACCGGCTCGCCGTACTTGTCGGTGACGGCCTT
>DBRU01000084.1:2339-2789 GCA_002306375.1 Faecalibacterium sp. UBA1360 | reverse complement strand
CCGGGCGGGCATAAAAATAGCCGGCATCTCAGCCGGCGGCGGGAACCTTATATCGCAGCGACGCGGGGCGGCATGGCCGCAGGTCCGCGCAGGTCCCGTACTGCTAAGGAGCAAAAAAATGGCACCAAATACACCAAAAGGAAGGAAGGTCGAACCCCATTTCTGCACCTTTCGACGATATCAGAATACACCAGGCAAAGGGGAACTGCGGGGCACAATTTCCAAAGCGGCCAGCGCGTCCTTGTGCTTGCTCTTGACCCATCGTTCCGAGATATACAGCCGGTTGGCCGTTTTCCAGACCGGCAGGCCGTCGATATAGATCGCCTGCAGCACGTCCCGCTGCAAAGGGTCTGCCAGGCGGTCGATCGAGGATTCGATCTCACGGCGTATGCCCTGCGACCGTTTCAGCTGGGCCAGCAGTTCGTTCTGGTATGCCTCCAGCAGCTCGGC
>DBRU01000084.1:1797-2250 GCA_002306375.1 Faecalibacterium sp. UBA1360 | reverse complement strand
CCGGCTCTCGACAGAAGATCCCGCCATTTCGCCCGGAACCAGAAGCGGAACGGCATACACTCGGCAGGCTTTCGATTGCACCGTTCGTCCCGCTTGCAGCAGCGGCAGGGGCAGTCCGCGCATTCTGTTGCGCGAAGGGTTTTCGCAGATGGTTTCACCTTGTCCCCTCCTCCAGGTAAATCGTCCCCTTCAGTTCCTCGTAGGCCTGGTACAGGCCGTTCAGCGCGCCGTACATGGCATCCAGCAAGTCCTCCGGGGAATGGGGCGCATCCGTCATGGCGGTATGTACCGCGTCCACGCAGTCGATCGCGCACTTCAGCCTGAACATCGGTTCATCCAGGTCAAAAGCGGTCACATGGGCATTCAGTTTCAAAATCTTGTTGTTCTGCATTGCTTCACCCTCATAAAGCGAATTGTTTCTGATCGCGGTCTGTCGAAAGGCTGTTACAAGGG
>DBRU01000084.1:0-1623 GCA_002306375.1 Faecalibacterium sp. UBA1360 | reverse complement strand
TGGGCGTCGTCATGCCAGAAGTGCAGACGGGTCATCTCGTCCTTGAAGGCTTTGTCCAGGTTGTCGGTGTCCGGCTTGGTGGTCTTCCACTCGCCGTCGGCGTGGCGGCCGTCGGACGGGAAGCACCACTTGACGATCAGACGCACCGGGCCGCCGAAGGGCTTGTCCGGCGCGTAGGGCGCCAGGCAGGCGTGGAATTTTGCGCGGGCGTCCTTCAGCTCGGGGCTGTCGTGCAGCACCGCGCAGGGCTTGCCGCCCCGCATGAAGGCGTGCAGCTTCTTGTCGTGGTGGGTCACCGTGGGCGGGCGCATGGGCAGAAAAAATTGCATGGCCGGTCCTCCTTTCTTTTGGCCAACGTGTTTGGGAGGGGGTTCCCCCATGTATGGGGGGCTGTGTACGCCCCCATACTGGGGGACACCCAAACACAAGCGTTGTTTTGCTTATATATATAAGGCTATTTACGCACTGCAATTTTGCAGTTTCTAGCGGCATTTTTCGCCATTCGCGTCATTTTTGCAGTGACGCGAATGGCGGCTATCACTGCATTTTTGTACGTTTCGTATTGGAATAGATATACATATTGTACTATCCCTTGGAGCCGGGTTCCTTGCGGCCCACCTTTTCGCCGTCGATCCAGTACCCGCCGTCCGCTTTCAGCCGGTTTTTGACCGTGCGCGGCTTCAGGTCCATGTACTGGGCCATGGCGTAGATCGTGACCTCGCCGTCCATGGTGCAGGCCTCAAAGGCGCAGTCCAGTTCCCGGCCGCGTTTCTTTGCCTGGTCCTCCCGGCCCTTGTCGCTCCACCGCTTGGCCGCGCCCCGGGCCCCCATGGTCCTGTAATCGCTTTCGGGCTGCAGGTCCTCCAGCAGGCCGTCGTCCAGCTTGTGGACGGGGTAATCGAACCACAGGTTCACGGGGTCGAAGCGGGCAAACTCCCGCAGGGTGCCCTCGATGCGCCAGGCGGTGCGGGCCACGGCTTTTTGGGACGCCTGCTCGATGGCCGCGTCCAGTGCCCGCCGGTCGGCCAGGGACAGGTGTTCCTTGCAGATCTCCAGCATGCGGGCACGGCTGAGGGCGTCCTCCCGGGTGTAGGCATCCTCCAGCCCGCGCCGGTCCAGGGCGGCGGCACAGGCGGCCGCGGCGGCCCGGGTGCGCAGCTGCTCCCGGATGGCATCGGTTGGTTCCAGTTCGGTCATGTCCAGCATGGCGTCGGGGTCCCGGGCAAAGACGCCGGAGCCGGAGGCGCGGTCCATGCTGCGCTTGCCGCCCTGGGCGCCCTTGCTGTGATGGTGGCAGTAGATGACGGCACAGTTCAGTTCCCGGCAGACCAGGTCGAACTGGTTACAGAATCGGGCCATCTGGTCGGCGCTGTTCTCGTCGCCGGTGATGACCTTGTAGATGGGGTCCAGAATGATGGCGATATAGTCCTTTTTGGCCGCCCGCCGGATCAGCTTGGGGGCCAGTTTGTCCATGGGCACGCTGGCGCCGCGCAGGTTCCACAGGTCGATGTTCCCCACATGGCCGGGCGGCAGGCCCAGGGCGTCGTACACGTCCCGGAAACGGTGCAGGCAGGAGGCCCGGTCCAGTTCCAGGTTGATGTACAGCACCTTGCCCCGGGCGCA
>DBRU01000053.1 GCA_002306375.1 Faecalibacterium sp. UBA1360 | reverse complement strand
CGTTTCTTCGGCGCCCGCCGCCCTTGCGGGACAGCTTAGTTATAATACCACGGCATACCCGGTTTGTCAACACCCTTTTTGAGGAATTTTCAAATCTTTTGCCGTGTACGCACGGTTATTTTACCAGCGTGAGAACATTTTATCATGTTGATAAGTTTTCGTCAACCCCTTTGCGTCGCTGGAGCGCACTTTTGGCGTTTTGCCGAGCGACGCAGCGCCGCACTGATCAAAACGCCAAAAAAAGGCATACTTTTCCTCAGACGATTAGCCGGTCTTGCTTTTCAAGTACAGCCACCTTATTGGTTCTCCCCCGTCAGTTCCGCCCTCATCCACTTGAGCAGCTTGCGTTCCCGTCGGGAGATCTGCACCTGTGTGGTATGCAGTACCCGAGCGGTCTCGCTTTGGGTATGCCCGCCGAAAAAGCGCAGTCGGATCAGCAGCTGATCCTGGGCTGGCAGCTTGTCCAGCACCTCTCGCAGGCCGATGTGCTCGGAGAGTTTTTCTTCAGGAGATTCCACGGGGATATCCCATTCCCGGGTACCGTCCTCCTCTTCCGACGGAGTCAGGGACATCACCGGCAGGGACGCGCGGATGGCCATGGCCACCTGCTCGGGCGACACCTGCAAGGTCTGGGCCAGCTGGGCGACCCCGGGTTCCACCCCGGTCTGCTTGAGGACCCGCTCCCGTTCAGCGCTGATCTTAAGGCCCAGCTCCTTGACCGAACGGCTGACCTTGACGGTGCCGCCGTCCCGGAAGAGTTTTTTTATCTCGCCCAGAATGACGGGCACCGCATAGGTGGAAAAACAGACCCCGCGTTCCGCGTCAAATCCGTCGCAGGCTTTGACAAGACCGAGACAGGCCGCGGCGTACAGCTCCTCGTATTCGATGCCCCGGCCCTGGAACCGCCCGGCACAAGAACGAGCCAGGCCAAGATTGCGCTGGATGAACTCGGCGCGTGGAACGCTGCCGAACAGCGAGGTCGTGTTGGCAGGATTGACGGGCGAAGGGGCGGATGCGGGTGCAGACATGTGGGCGACCTCCTTATATAGGATATGTAAGGTCACACCCGGCTTTCCAGCCGCTTGGCCATGGTCACCCGGGTGCCCCGCCCCGGCGTGGAACTGACCTTGATCTTATCCATAAAGCTCTGCATGACCGCAAAGCCAAGCCCTGCCCGCTCGTCAGGGTTGCCTGTGGTGAACAGGGGTTCCATGGCTTTGCCCACGTCCGGGATGCCCACGCCCCGGTCGGTGACCGTGATGCGCACAAGGCCGTTTTCGTACAAAGCGGCGGTCAGGGTGATGAGGCCCACGCCGTCCGGGTAGGCATGTACGATGCAGTTGGTGACCGCTTCGGACACAGCGGTCTTGATGTCGGCCAGTTGGGGCACGGTGGGGTCGGCCTGGGCCAGAAACGCCGCCAGCGCCGCCCGGGCAAACCCCTCATTGACGCTGCGGCTGAGGAAGGAGATCTTGACTTGATTGGACATTTTCATATCAGACGGCTCCGTTCATACATAAGATATACGAGCCAGATCCAGCATGCGCCGGACCGAGGCGGGCGGGTTCTGGACGGTCAGCTGCCCGCCCAGGGACGACATGTATCGCCCCCGGCCCAGGATCAGACCCACACCGGAGGAATCCATAAAGGTGACGCCGGAAAAATCCAGCGTGAGAAGTTCGGGCATACGCGAATCGATCTGGGCGTCGATCTCCCGCCGCAGGCCCTGGGCCGCGTGGTGATCGATCTCGCCAGACAGATACGCCGCCAATGTGCCGTTGGCCGGCACGAAACAGATCTTTGCCAAGTTTGTCCACCTCGTTACTATACAAAAAAGCCCCGCAGGCTGGTGTTTGTAACCAGTATACGGAGCTTTGTGTGCGTATTGTGCCGAAACGGCGCAGGCCGAAATCGGTGATTGTCAGTTTTCGGCTTCGGTCAGAAGGATGGGCCGTGCCTGGGCCGCCAGGTACAGGCTGCCGCAGACCACGACGCCGGCCAGGTTGTGGTAGTCGGCATAGTCCACGGCTTTGCGGATGGCCTGGGCCACGGTGCCGCCCTCCTCGGCGTCCAGGTGGAAGCGGGCCGCCTGCTGCAAGTCATGGGCAGACATGGCGCGGGGGCAATCGGGGGTGGCGGTGAACACCTTTTCAAAACAGGGAGCCAGAGATTCCAGCATGGGGCCGTGATCCTTGTCGGCCAAAACGCCCAGGACCCCCACCAGGTTGCCCTCGTAACCGGCCGCGGACAAGGTATCTGCCAGGGCGGCAGCGCCGTCGGGATTGTGGCAGCCATCCAAGAGCAGCAGCGGGCGGCGGCGGATGACCTCGATGCGCGCGGGCATGCGGGCGTCTTGCAGGCCCGCCTCGATGGCTTCGTCCGAGATCTCGTACCCGTGTTCCCGCCACAGATGCAGGGCGATCTCCACGGCCATGGCTGCGTGCATGCCCTGGTGCCGCCCCGGGAAGGCCAGCAAAGCCCGGTACCCGCCGTATTCGATATAGTTTTGCAGCGGCCGGCTTTTGAGGGTGTGGATATCGTCCAGTTCGGGCACGATCAGGCTGGTGTGGGCCTCAGCGGCGGCCGTCAAAAGCGGCCCCATGGCCTCGGGCGGCTGGTCGGGGTAGCAGACGACGGCGCAGCCCTCCTTGATGATGCCGGCCTTTTCGGCGGCGATCTGGGCCAGAGTATCCCCCAGCAGCTCGGTGTGGTCCAGGCCGATGCGGGTGATGGCCGCCACCAGGGGCGCCGGGATGGCATTGGTGGCGTCGTACCGCCCGCCCAGGCCGGTCTCCAGCACCACGAGGTCGCATTTTTCCCGCGCGAACCACAAAAGCGCGATGGCCGTGACCACCTCAAATTCCACGGGGCCCTCCCCGTCGGCAGAAAGGACATCGGCGGCGGCCAGCACCTCGCCGGCCAGGGCGGTCAGTGTGTCGGGCAGGATCATCTCGCCGTTGATCTGGAAGCGCTCCCGAAAGTCGATGACATAAGGGCTGACCGTCAGGCCGGTCTTGTACCCCGCATGGGTGAGAATGGAGGCCGTCATGGCCGCCAGGGTGCCCTTGCCGTTGGTGCCGGCGATGTGGATGCAGCGAAGATCTTGTTCCGGGTTACCCAGCGCGGCCAGCAATGCCTGCATACGCCGCAAAGTGGGCTGCCCCATGCGGGGCAGCGAGTGGATGGCCTGCACGGCGTCCAGATAAGCGTCATGATGGGGTGTCACAGATATTCCCTCCTGTCCGGGTTCTCGGGATGCAGCGGTTCGTTGATGCGGTCGGCCTGCTGCTGGCGCAGCAGGGCTTCCCGCTCGGCACGCAGGCGGCGGTTTTCGGACTTGACGGCATGGAAAGCCGTCAAAGCACGCACGATGAGCAGCAGGATCAGCGCCACAAACAGGCCGAACACCACGCCGGCCATGTCCAGCCAGACGTCGGTGACCTGGGAGGACCGATTGGGGATGAAGCGCTGGATGGTCTCGTCCATCAGGGCCGTGGTCATGCCGCCCAGCAGCGGCCAGCTGACATGGCGCACAAAATGCTTTGTATACACCCGCAGGCATAGCATGAGAAGAAAGCCTTCGAGGGTGAACTCGGCAAAATGGGCCAGTTTGCGGATCGTGTGTTCGGACACGGGGCCCAGGCTGAACCGGCCGAGAAATTCGTTGACGACCCGCATGATCGCCTGGCTGCGCGCCGAGGACAGCGCCCCGGCTTCCAACGAGTTGCGGAAAATAAAGGCAATGCACGCAATGAGCGCTATGGTAAAAATGACCCGGAAAGCAATAAGCCACGGGCTGGTTTTTTCGTTTGGCATGGTCGCTCCTTTTCTGCGTCGGGGCAAAAGCCCGGTGCAACGGGGTCCGGCGCGCCGGACGGTTTGATTATAGCACCCCCGCGCCCGCCAGGCAAGAGCCGGGTCCCACACACAAAGACAGCCCCGCGGCAAGGGCGGCGCGGCGAGAAGCCGTGCGCGCCGGGCCATGCCGCGGGGCTGTTGCGGGCAACAATTACTGGATGAAAGCGTCGTGGATGGCGGACACCGCACGGTCGGCCTCCGACTTGTCGATGATGACGCTGATCTTGATCTCGCTGGTGGAGATCATGTGGATGTTGATGTTCTGATTGGACAAAGCCTCGAACATGGTGGAGGCAACGCCCGGATGGCTCTGCATGCCGGCGCCCACCACGCTGACCTTGGCGCAGGTCTTATCCACAGAGATGGTGCCGCCGCCAAACCGGCTGCTGTGGCCTTCCAGCACCGAGACGGCGCTTTCGGCGTCGGTCAGGGGCACGGTAAAGACCAGGTCCTTGGTGCCCTCGGTGCCGGAGCTTTGCAGGATGATGTCCACGTTGATGTTGCGCTGGGCCAGCAGGCTGAACACCTTGAAAGACATGCCCGGAACATCGGGCACACCCTTGATCGAGATCACGGCTACATTGTCGTCCTTGGCGACACCTTTGATGAGCATACCTTCCACTTTCGTTTCCTCCTTCACGATGGTACCCGGGATGGGGTTGATGCTGGAGAGGACCTCCAGTTCGACGCCGTACTTTTTGGCGAGTTCGACGCTGCGGTTGTTGAGCACCTGCGCGCCCAGCGAGGCGAGTTCAAGCATTTCGTCGAAGGTGATCTCCTGCAGGCGGGTGGCCTTGGGGATCTTGCGGGGGTCGGCGGTGTAGACGCCTTCGACGTCGGTGTAGATCTGGCAGCGGTCGGCGTGCAGCGCCGCGGCCAGGGCCACGGCCGAGGTATCGCTGCCGCCGCGGCCCAGGGTGGTGATGTCGTCCGAACGGTTGAGACCCTGGAACCCGGCCACCACCACCACACGGTTGCGGGCCAGTTCGCTCTCCACGCGCTCGGTGTCCAGGCGCTTGATGCGCGCCTTGGAGTAGGAGCGGTCGGTGACGAAGCCGGCCTGCCAGCCCGTGAGGCTCACGGCGGAAACGCCGATCTCCTGCAGGGCCATGGCCAGCAGGGCGATGGAGATCTCCTCGCCGGCGGCCAGCAGCATATCCATCTCGCGGTGGGACGGGTCGCCGGTGATCTCGGCCGCTTTGGCGATCAGATCATCGGTGGTGTCGCCCTGGGCAGACACCACGACCACCACGTCGTTGCCCGCGTTGCGGGTGTTGGCGACGATGCGAGCCACGTTGAAGATGCGGTTGCGGTCCTTGACCGACGTGCCGCCGAATTTTTGTACGATCAATGCCATGAAACTTTTCCTCCCCTGTATGATCTGTCACGCCTCGACGGTCGCGCCGGTGTTGTCGGCCAGCAGGCGGTAGACGGTGAAGTGGCTGAGTTTTTCGCTTTGGGGCAGCGCGGCTTTGGCGCGGTCGAAAAACTCATCGTCGTCCTTGTGGACGACCGCGATGATGGTGGGCCCCGCGCCCGAGATGTACACGGCCTGGGCGCCCATGTCCTGGGCCAGCTCGAACACCTCGTCGCCGCCTTCGATCAAAGGCAGGCGGTAGCGCTGGTGCAGAGCGTCCTTGGTGGCCACGCCCAAAAGGCCGTAATCGCCGTCGCAGAAGGCCGCGGTGGCCAGCGCAGCCCGGGACAGATTGTAGACGGCGTCCTTGTGGGAGACCATCTGGGGCAGCGCCGCCCGGGCCTTGGAGGTGAGCAGCCGAAAATCGGGCACAAAGGCCGCGAAGGCCAGGTCGGGGTCGATGTTTTTCTTGACGGTATACACAAGACCTTCGTCGTAGACGCTGGTGACAAAGCCGCCCAGCATGGCCGGGGCCACGTTATCGGGGTGACCCTCGATGGCGGTGGCCAAGGTCAGCATCTGGCGCTGGGTCAGCGGTTTGCCCAGCAAAGCGTTGGCGCCCAGCAGGCCGGCGATGATGCACGCCGAACTGGAGCCCAGGCCCCGGGCCATGGGAATGTCGTTGCGCTGGGTGATGCGCAGGCCCTTGAGGGGCACGCCCAGCTGGTCGTACACGGCCCGGGCGCTGCGGTACACAAGGTTGTTGGCCCCGCCCGGTACGTGGGTGTCGTCCACCGAGGTGATGTGGATGCGGTCGGCTTCCTCAAAGGTAAAGACGTTGTGCATGGACAGCGCCAGCCCCAGCGAGTCGAACCCTGCGCCCACATTGGCGCTGGTGGCGGGAACGGTCACGGTGATCATACGGTATTCTCCCCTTCCCGGCTCAGTCGGCCATCATTTTTAGCGCCACGCACACGCGGCCGCCCAGCAGGGCCACCTTTTCGCCCACGGCGGCGATCACGGCGGGCGTGGCGCTGCCGATGCGGTAGCCAACGCCTTCCGGGGTCTCGGCCACGACCTCGCCGGGACCGGCCACCGAGGCCAGCACCGCGGCGCTGACGCCCTTGGCCCGGATATACCACGAGTATGCGTCCTCATCGGGCAGCATGCCTTCGGGTTTGGGGGCGGGGTTCCAGAACAGGCTGTCATGGACCTTGGCGCCTTCTTTGAGGGCGTCGATCACATCGGCCACCACGGCGCTGGCCGTGGGCAGCTTGCCCGCGCCCTTGCCGTAAAACACCACGTCGCCCAGCATATCGCCCTTCATCAGGACGGCGTTGAACACGTCATCCACACGGGACAGCTGGTTGGTGTCGGCCACGAGCATGGGCTCCACGCCGGCAGCAGCACCGCCATCAGGCAGTTCCTTGTACCAGGCGATGAGCTTGACCGCGCTTTCCAGCTTGTCGGCGGCCTGGATGTCGGCCACGGTCAGGTCCCGGATGCCCCGGGTGGGAACGCTGTCGGGATGAACCGCCCGGCCGCTGGCCAGGGAGGCCAGAATGGCGATCTTGCGGCAGGCGTCCCGGCCGTCCACGTCGTCGCCGGGGTCCTTGGTCTCGGCGTAGCCCAGCTGCTGGGCGATCTTGAGCGCGGCGTCAAAGCCCATATTCTCCCGCTTCATCTTGGTGAGCATGAAGTTGGTGGTGCCGTTGACGATGCCGCAGATGCCGCTGATGTGGTTGGCGGCCAGGCACTGGTGCATGGGCGTGATGATCGGCGTGCCGCCGCCCACGCTGGCTTCAAACAGAAAGGCCGCGCCGTGTTCCCTGGCCAGGGCCAGCAGTTCGGCGCCGTAGGTGGCCACCATCTCCTTGTTGGAGGTGCACACGCTGCGGCCGCTTTCCAGGCAGCGGCGCACATAGGGGTATGCAAAGCGGGTGCCGCCGATGGTCTCGACCACCACGCGGACCTCCGGGTCGTTGAGGATGATGTCCAGGTCCTTGACAAAGAGCGCCGCGTCCGGCGAATCGGAAAAGTCCCGCACGTCCAGGATGTATTTGACCTCGACGGGTTCGCCGGCGCGCCGGGCGATGGACGCCGCGTTGCGGCGGCATACTTCCAGCACACCGCTGCCCACCGTGCCGAAGCCCATGATCGCGATTTTAGCCATGATTGATTCCCCTCTTCCTGTTATGATGGCGCGCTGTCATGCGCCGCGGTGAACTTCCACCACATGGGGCTGCCGGGCCAGCTTGAGCAGCATCTCCTCCACGGACATCTGCATCGTGCCCGTGCGCACCGTGACTTCCACCTGGGCGGTGCCGTTTTCGGGCCGGGACTGGGTGATGGTCACGATGGACGCCCCCGCCGCCGAAATGCCGGACAGCAGCCCCTGCAGAGCGCCGGTCCTGTCCAGCAGCGTGGCGATGACGGTCAGGGTCTCGCGGCCGGTCTCGGCATCAAAGACATAATCCTTGTATTTATAGAACGCACTGCGGGAAATGCCCGCCTGCCGCGCCGCCAGCGAAATGTTGCCCACCGCGCCGGAGGCCAGCAGTTCCTTGGCTTGCAGGACCTTCAAAAACACGTCCGGCAGGACCTCGGCGTCCACCAGAAGAAAACGTCGCTCCGCCATGTGTGTACCCCCCTCAAAAACAGTTGTGTTTGCGACAGGGATAATCATAGCACAAGGCGGGGGCGGATGCAAGCCCGCGGGCGGGTTTGGCGCGGATTTTGGGCAGGATGCACAGCCGGCGCACGGGACTGTGGATTGTTTTCGGCAAGAGGACAATCGCTGTGCGTCCCAAAAGGACAAGGTACAGCAAAGAACACCCCCGGACGGTGAACCGTCCGGGGGTGCAAGCGTGTGTGAAAACAGATCAGGAACGATCAGGCCGTCGGGTCAGCGGCGGCCATAGCGCCCAACGCGGCGGCCAGATAGTCGTCGCTGAGGGCGGACAGCGTGCTGGAGTCGGGCAGGTTGTCGTCGGTGTAGTAGCCGGTGCGTCCGCCGCTGGAAACGATGGCGCCTGTGGAGGTGTTGAACTGATACTCCTTGACGTTGTCGTTCGAGTAGAACTGGGCAGCGGGCTTGTCGGCCTGGAGCTGTTCCATCAGGGCCTTGAAGGCGCGTTGGGTCGGTTTACCGTTGTTGCCCAGCGTACCATCCACGCCATACATGCTGTACGGCTTGTCATAGCCCCACCACACCGCGATGGAGTAGTAGGGGGACAGGCCGGCAAAGGTATAGTCCTTAAAGTCGGAGGTCGTGCCGGTCTTGCCGACGGCGTCGATGCCTTCGGTATCCGGCTTCATGCCGCTGGCCGTGCCGGGACTGACCCAGACGTTGGCCAGCAGGCGGTTCATGATGACGGCGGTCTCGGGCTCGATGGCTTGGGTGGTGGTGATGGTATCGGCCACATCCAGCACCGTGTTGCCCTGGTAATCCTCCACGCGGGTATAGTAGTGGGCGGTGGTGTACGTGCCATCGGTGAACATCGAGTAGGCATTGGCCAGCTCCACCACGGTCAGGCCCAGGTTCTGGGAGCCCAGGACCAGAGGAGCCAGGTCGGCGTCATTCTCGTTGATATACTGGCATTGCAGGGTCTCGGTGACAAAGTCGTACATATAGTCGGTGCCCACCATGGAGCCGACCTTGACGGCGATGGTGTTGTAGGACTGGCGGATGGCATCCCAGACCAGCATGGTCGCGCCGTCACCGCCGGCGCCGCCGTAGTTGGTGGGCCATTCTTTCCAGATGTCGTCCCGGGCCTGGTTGGCGGGATCGTTGGG
Source organism: Faecalibacterium sp. UBA1360 (assembly GCA_002306375.1). GTDB lineage: Bacteria > Bacillota > Clostridia > Oscillospirales > Ruminococcaceae > Gemmiger. The sequence continues at coordinate 8,138 of DBRU01000053.1, read as the reverse complement.
GTTGAGGGACAGGCCATACTGGAGGCACTTGTCGGTATCCAGCATTTCCTTGCCTTCTTTGGAATAGAGGGGAGAATCCTCCAGCGCGGTGGAGTAGTTGATCAGATGATCGTCCAGCGCCAGGCAGTAGGCGGCGATGGGCTTCATGGTAGAGCCGGTCTGGTGAGGGAGCAAGGCGCGGTTGATACCGCGGTCCACGGTCTTTTCGCCGATACCGCCGCCCACGGCCACCACTTCGCCCTTGTGGCCGTCCTCGGTGCTCGTTATGGCAATGGCTGCCTGAGAACGTACATTCTCGTAGAAGGTCAGGTATTCGCCGGTGACGTTGCCGTTCTCATCCTTGACCTTGTAGGTGCCGGTCTTGAAGGTCTGGTTGGTGCTGTCGGTATAAATGGGGATGTCATCCTCGGCAAAAATACTGCTCTTGGTCTCGTCGGTGGGGTTCATGGGCAGACCGTTGGCATCGTAAGTGATCTCGGCCCCCACAGGGATGTCGCTCTTGATCTCTTCCTGATGCCACAGGGCATAGAACAGTTCGTTGCCATCCACCTCGTTGACGAGCATAAGATTTTCCACCGCGCTCTGGGCATCCGGGTCCACGGTGCTGTAAATGCGCAGACCGCCGTTGAAGATCATGTCCTGGGCTTCGGCGTCCGTTTCCAGGTTATAGGCCTCTTTCAGGTCCTGGGTCAGCTGGGTGATGACGGCCTCGGTGAAATAGGAGTTGTTAGAGCTGACGGCCACCTGCTCGGTCTTGGAGGCGCTTTCGGCCAGGGTGATCGTATCGGCGCAGGCGGCATCATGGTCCGCCTGGGAGATATAGCCCTGATTGAGCATTTCGTCCAGCACATGGTTGCGGCGGGCAATGAGGTTTTCGGGGTTGGTGAACGGGTTGTAGGTCGTGGGGCTCTTGGAGATGGAGGCCAGAACCGCGCACTCGGACAAAGTCAATTCGCCCACGCTTTTGCCAAAATAAGTGTTGGCGCCAGCCTCCACGCCTTCGATGGTGCTGGTCAGGGGCACGGTGTTCAGGTAGGCTTCCAGAATGGTTTCTTTGCTGTACCGGTTCGCCAGACCGATGGCACGGAAGATCTCGCGCACCTTACGCATATAGTCGTCCGCGTCGTCGTCGGTCAGGTTCTTGACCAGCTGCTGCTCCAGCGTGGACGCGCCCTGCTGGCCGCCCAGCAGCTGCTGACCGGTGATCTCGTTAAGCACGGCAGCGGTGGTACGTTTGATGTTGACACCGATGGAAGTGCGGAAGTCCTGGTCCTCGATGGCGATGACGGCGTTTTGCAGGTTTTCGGGGATGTCGGACAGGTTCACCCACACCGAGTTGGCTCCGCCGGTCAGAGGGGCATACACTTCGCCGTAGCGGTCATAGATGAAACTGGTCTGCTGGTCCTTCTTTTTCTCAAGGTCCAGCTTGCCTTCCGGGTCGGCGGTAACCTGCACGACGTACATGGCCAGGAAAACCGCGCCCACGCTGCACGCCATGATGCACACGCAGAACACGCAGCCGATAAAGCGCAGGATCATACCGAGGATGCTGCGCTTCTTCTTGGGGGATTTTTTCTTGGCCTTGGCGTCGGGAGTTTGCGGCGTCCCGGGGGTCTTGGCGCCCTGGGTGGACAAATGCCGCGGCTGTTTGGGATCTATGAGGACCGCCTCCTTTGCGGATGTTGATCTGGTTGGCGGCGAAACGCGCCGGTTCACACAGATGTGGACATTACCATACACTGGATTATAACACAAATGCCCGCCAAAAGTACAGGCGTCCAATGTAAAATTCACAAGAAATTGTTTTTTACGCCCTTCCCCTGCCCATACTTGGTGTGGCATCGATATTTTTTTGTAAGCTTTTACCGTTTTGTCATTTTGCCCGCGCGGGGCGCCGGTTTTGCCGCCCGCGCAAAGGAGGCCCCGTTATGCAAGAAAAACTGCCCCGCTGGCTGGCGGCGTACTATTCGCTTTTGGGGGCGCTGGCCGTGCTTTGCATCGCGGCGGCCGCCACCTGGTTCGGCCAGGCGGAACTGGAACGTCGGGAACAGGATGCGCCGCGCTACCTGTTAAAAGACAACGGCGGATACCTGGCACTGTATACCGCCGACGGTACGGGTCCGTTGGCCGAATACGACATCCGCACCCGGTTGCTGCCTGAAGAGGACGTGCTGGCCTTGCAGCAGGGCGTGCTTGTGGAGGACGAGGCCGAATTGCAGCGGCGGCTGGAAGATTACGGGCTGTGACGCAGGAGCACCCTGCTTGCGAAAGCTGTACGCTTGTGGTATAATAAATCAGAACTTCCATATATAAAGGAGCGTACCGACATGACCGAACAAGCGATCCTGGACGCCGTACAGGAGATCTTCCGCGATAATTTTGATGATGACAGCCTGGTGATCGGGCGCGAGACCTGCGCCGACGACATCGAGGACTGGGACAGCCTGGAACAGATCAACCTGCTGACCGCCATCGAGAAAAAGTTTGCCATCAAGTTCAAGCTGGCCGATGTCCGCGACCTGAAGGACGTGGGCGACCTGCTGGACCTGATCGCGCGTATGACTGCGTAACATCCCACAGCGCGGCCGCCGCTTCCCCGCAAGCGGCGGCCGTTTTTTGTATCCCTTTGACAGGAGGCGCGTTATGAACCACTATACCCTGGCCGACATGACCCCCGGCCTGACCGAGAGCTTTACCGTGACCGTGACCGAGGAGATGATGGCCGCCTTTGAGGCCCTGACCGGCGACTGTTCGCCCATCCATGTGGACGCCGACTACGCCAAGGGCCGCGGCTACCCCGGGCGGGTGGTGTACGGCATGCTGGGGGCCAGCTTTTTCTCCACCCTGGCGGGGGTCTACCTGCCGGGCGAGCACTGCCTGCTGCACGGGGTGGAATGCAAGTTTGCCCGCCCGGTGTTCATCGGCGACACCCTGACCGTGACCGGCACCGTCACCGACGTGAGCGAAGCGGTGGCCGAAGCCCAGATCAAGGCGGTCATCACCAACCAGGACGGCAAAAAGGTGACCCGGGGCGTGATCCGGGCCGGGCTGGCAAAATAAACCCAAACAACGATGCTATCGGGAGGAAAACCATGGCTTATACTTACCTGATCACCGGCGCCACCAGCGACGTGGGCCGGGCGCTGATCGAACGCCTTTTGAAAAACGATGCCGACGCCCTGGTGCTGGCCACCGGTTGCGGCGACGTGGACAAGCTGGCCCCTCTGTGCCAGGCCTGGGGCGGGCGCATCCGGCCCTTTGATGTGGACCTGTCCGACCCGTACAAGGTGGATACCTTCTGCCAGGTGCTGGGCACCACCTGCCCGGCCCCCACCCATTTCATCCATCTGCCGGCGCTGCCGGTGGTGAACGCCAAGTTCAAGAACTTTGACGAGCTGCGCTTTGCCAAAGACATGGAAGTGCAGGTCCACAGCGCCGTCAAGCTGTGCAAGGCGGTGTTGCCCGCCATGGCCAAGGCAAAGTTCGGGCGGGTGCTGTTCATCCAGACCAGCTACACCCTGGGCGCGCCGCCCAAAAACACGGCCGCCTACGTCATGGCCAAGCAGGCCCTGGGCGGGCTGTGCAAGAGCCTGGCCGTGGAGTACGCCCGCTTTGGCGTGACCGTCAACTGCGTGGCCCCCAGCATGATGGAGACCAATTTCCTGAAAGACACCCCCGACCTGGTGGTGCAGGCGGCGGCCGCCGACAACCCCATGGGCCGCAACGCCACCCCCGCCGACGTGGTGCCGGCCATGGCGTTTTTGCTTTCGGACGAGGCAGGGTTCATCACCGGTGTGACGCTGCCCATCACGGGAGGGTCCGCCCTTGCCTGAGGTAACGCTTCGCCTGGCCCGCCCCGGCGAGGATGGGGCCATTGTGGATTTCATCAACGCCAACTTCGACATGCGCCTGCCCTTAGTCAACCGCCCCGAATTCTACGACTTCTATTTTGCCGGGCCGGAGGGCGGCGCGCCCCGCTTTGCCCTGGCCGAGGACAAAAACGGAAGCATTCTGAGCACGGCCGGCTACCTGCCCGCCGCCGAAGGCCCGGGCGCCGACGTGTGGGTGTCCATCTGGGTGGCGGCCAAGGGGCACAACGGCGTGGGCCTGGAACTGATGGACGCCCTGCCCGGCCTGCTGGGCGCGCGGGTGGTGGCCTGCAACAACATCCGCCCCGCTACCTGCAAGCTGTACCATTTTCTGGGCTGGCAGGCTCAGCGCCTGCGCCACTACTACCGCCTGGGCACGCCGGGGGATGGCGGCTGGACGCTGGCTGTGCCGGGGGACACCGCTCCCCTGCCCGCCCCTGCCCGTGACCTGGAGCTGGAACGGGTGGAAAGCGCCGCGGCGCTGGCGGACCTGGGAATGCCCGAAACGCCCCACACGCCCAAGAAGGATCTTTGGTACCTGCGGCGGCGGTATTTTGCCTTCCCCCATTTTCGGTACGATGTGTGGGCCGCGCGGGAATCCGGCCGGCTGCTGGCCTACGCCGTGACCCGCACGGTGTCGGCCGCCGACACCGGTTGCGCCCCCGTATTGCGGCTGGTGGATTTCATCGGCCCGGACGAGGTGCTGCCCCGCATCGGCGGCGCGCTGGACGAACTTTTGCGAACCAGCAAGGCCGAATATCTCGACTGCTACAACGCGGGCATCGACCCGGACGTGTGGCGCCAGGCCGGGCTGAGCGAACGGCTGGAGGGCGACGGCGTTGTCATCCCCAATTACCTGACCCCGCCTCTGCGGGACAACACCGAGTATTACTACTTCACCAACGACCCCGAAGGGTTCGTGATGTTCAAGGCCGACGGCGACCAGGACCGGCCCAACCTGTCCTGAACCCTGCCCGGTGCCTGTGCCGGGCGGCGTGTTCCGCCTTTTTTTGCGGACGGCCCCCGGGCATTTTGTCCCTGGGCTTTTTTGCCTGCGGCTGCGGCGCAAAATGGCTCGCCACGAAGCAGCTGCTTTGACACCCTGTTTTTCACGACCAAAAAAGAGCGGCACAGCCTAAAGGCACCCGCCCATAAGGAAGTAATTTGATTGTCGCAGGGCGGCATGGCTGAAAGGTCATGCCGTCCTGCTTTTTCTTTGCCGTTCCACGGTCTGATCGTCGCCCGGAAGGTTGACTTCCCCAATGAAGTTCCAGACCAGTTCGATTTTCTGCCTGCGGTGGCCGCTGGACTTGTCCGGCGCATGAACGATGATCTTCTTTACAAACTCATTGACGATGGTGGGCGTCAGTTCCCGGATGCCCACATACTTCCGCACGATGGCTGCGAAGCTGGCAAAACCGGCTTGATCCTGTTCAAAGGTTTCTACCGCTTCCCGCCATGCCTTGACCTGCTCCATCAGTTCATTTTGTTCCGCCTCATAGTCGGCGGAGAGTTTCAAGAACCGTTCATGGCTGATTGCCCCGCTGATATCATCCTCATAGATGCGCTTGAAAATGCGGTCAAGTTCGGCAATGCGCTTTTCCGCTTGGGCAATTTCACGCTTACGTTTCCTGGCCTCTCTCTCCGCTTCTTGGAAACGCTGCTTTCTCGCGGCTTCCTCAAATGTCATGGCGTCGTCAAAGAACAGCGCCGTCACATCGAAAATCCGCTGCAACACAAACAGTTTCAGAGTTTCTTCCCGGATAAGCTCCACTATGCAGTCACCCACCATACCGCTGCCGAGATCGTATATGGCCGTGCCGACAGCACCAAGCCCAACATGGGGCTGACCACATGGAAAAACGCCCCCAAAGGCCGTATCCGCAAATCGGATATCACCGTTGCCAAAAACTATCTGAACGAAACGGAAATGCGAAACCTGAACGAGATCGTCACTATGTACCTGGATTATGCGGAACGGCAGGCCCGCCGGGGAAATGTCNNTCTGCATGATAAGGGCAAGGTGACTGCCGCCATCGCCAAAGCCTTTGCCGAGAAAGAGTTTGAAAAGTTCCGGGTATTGCAGGATCGGACCTATCAGAGCGACTTTGACCGACTGGTTGCAGAGACTTCGGCTGATCAGACAGAATAACCGTATACACAGAAAGCCCACGCCTCCGGTTCTCTTTCCGGCTGCGTGGGCTTTTTGGGCCATCGCTTATTTCTTGTTTTGCAGCTGTTCATGGGCTTCCTGCTGGACGATCAGCCCCGCCGAAAAGCCATACTTGAAATGGCTCTCACTTTCCTCACACTGGGCGATAGCGTTCTGCGCCCGGAGTTCCTCCACCAGAGCATAGTCCTCTTTGCTGAGCCGCTGGGATAACTGATCCATCAACGCTGCACAGGTTTGGACCGCCTTGCGGTATTCCGGGGACGTGGGCACTACCGTTTCACAGGGATAAAACTCTCCATTATACATGGCTTCTAAAATCATGGTGTTCCCTCCCTCAACAGTAGACCAGCTCCGCCAGGACAATTTCCTCGGCTCTGTTGTGGATGGAGTTCATGGAGCGCACCCATGCCATCTGGTCGGCAGCTTTCAGGGCTTCTGTGACGCCCTCTTGCTGCATCATGGCTTTTTCGATAATTTCCAGCCGCTCCCGGCAGGCGGTGTCGATTTCCTCCAAATGGGGAAACAGCTTTTCAGTGACAATAAGATTGGTATACAGAATGGGCCGGTGTTCTTTTAAGTAGGCACGGCGCAACCGGCCATATTTCCCGATATGGTACTCTTTGGTGTCCGATAACACAAGGTCGGGAATGAGATAGTCGCCGCATTTGGTGTAAGTCAGTTCCATACAAGGCTCCTTTCGTGGGAATGTGGTTGACAGTTACGGTAGGTTCGAGGGCATCCCTCCTTTATCATAACTGTCTTTTCATTCGCCACAAATGAGCCGCCAGTCATGATGTAATGTTTTTTGGTGTAATCCACCCTCTATACATTACATCATGGTTGCTGATACTGTTGCTCTCGCCGTCCAGCGCGTCCTCTTGGGACAGGCGGGCGTATAAAGCGGTAATGTTGTCGGGATAGTTGGTGTTTGCTGTCATGGTTCATTCCTCCTGTAATGAACGCCCGACAAACAGGTTGCTGTCTTTATTATACTGCGGTTTGCCCTCTTTGTCAGCAGATGTGGCAATGGCTTCCGAACGAATAAGCCGCACCATTTTGTCATAAAGTGGCTCCGTCCCACCGCAGGAAGTATGTACTTCATAGACCGTCCCGCCGAGCCTGTAACAGACAGTTTCTTGCAGCGGATTTCCCCGTTTGGGGAGATAATCGCTCTCTTTCTGGCTTCGTTTCTGTTCCATTCCATTCCCGTCCTTTCCGGGGAAGTCACAACAGAGCAAGCATAGGAAGTGTGGCCACACTTCCGCAAAATCTCCGTTTCCGGCCCGCTGCCGGAGCGGAGATTTTTGCCTGTTGGGAGCTTCCCAAACCCTTGTTTTTTGCTTCGCCAATATTACGCTGGAAAGGACGGAATCTGCCCGCAAAATGAAATTGTCACAGTAAAATTTGAAAAAAATATTCTACCAAAACGCTTGCTCATGACGTAACGTAATGAGATATACTATAAGCGAGAGGTGGTAATATGGAAAAACATAAGGCTATCCCGCATGGGTATATGACTGTTGGCGAAGTTGCAAAGAAGATGGACGTGACTGTGCGAACATTACAGCATTACGATAGAGAGGGGCTGCTTTCCCCATCTGCGATCAGTGAGGGAGGGCGGCGACTATATACCGATAAAGATATTGTAAAGCTCCATCAGATTCTATCACTCAAGCATTTGGGGTTTTCACTGGACGATATAAAAAACCGACTAATTCCCCTTGATACACCGAATGAAATTGCTGCGGTATTGGAACAACAAGCGACAGCCGTTCAGAGGAAAATAGATAGTTTGTCAGAATCATTAAGAGAGCTGGAAGCATTGCGGGCAGAAGTCCTGCAAATGCAATCTGTTGATTTCAAAAAATATGCCGATATTATTGTGAATTTACAGATGAAAAATGATTACTATTGGCTAATCAAACACTTTGACGACCAAACGCTTGACCATATTCGCAGTCACTTTGACAAAGACAGCGGGAAAGCGTTTATGGATACTTTTGTACAACTTCAAGACGAGGCAATACGGCTACAAAATGCAGGCATTCCAGCCGATAGCGACGAGGCCCAAAGGTTTGCAAAAGCATATTGGGATA
>DBRU01000108.1 GCA_002306375.1 Faecalibacterium sp. UBA1360 | reverse complement strand
CAGCGTGACCTCCTCGGCGCCGGGAGGCGGCGTGTATGTGCAGGGGACGGACAGCGAATTGGAACTGACCGACTGCGCGGTGACCACCACGGCGGACGGAGCCCACGGCGTGCTCAGCGGAGGCGTTCTCTCGGCCCGGGATCTGACGGCCACGACCAGCGGGGAAGGCGCATCTCCGCTGTATATACAGGGTGGCCGGGCGCAGATCGACGGCGGAGCATACACCTCCGGCGGATATGAAGCCCCGGCGCTGTATGTGCAGGGCGAAATCAGCGCGCAGCAGGCGGAACTGCTCGCCAACAATGCGCCCGTGCTTGTGCTGGAAAGCGGCGCAAAAGTAAGCCTGGAAAACTGTACCCTTTACGGCGGTCTGGCATCCCAGCAGGATTCGGGGCAACCGGCGTTGCTTTTTGACGGCGATGACGCCGGCGAGAGCGAAACGACAGAGCTGGACGTAAGCGGCGGCCAACTGACGGCGCGGGATACGCTGCTTGCCGCGCAAAACGGGCGGTGCGCCCTTCGTTTGTCGGATGTGGAACTGACCCTGCCGGCCCAATCGGCGCTGATGCAGATAGAAAACGGAGCACAGGTGGAACTGACCGCCGAAAACCAGACGCTGCGGGGCAATGTGACCGTGAGCGGCGGCTCCGCCCTGACGCTGACATTGAGCGAAGGCAGTGAATTTACGGGAGCGATCACACTGGAAGATACATCCACCGCGCAGGTCTGTCTTTCTGCAGGAACGCGCTGGATATTAACGGCCGACAGTACCCTGAGCGGTCTGGAAAACCAGGGCCAGATCGAGTACAACGGTTACGTCATCACCTTGCCGGACGGCATGGTCCTGCGCGGTTGATGATGCAGAGATAAGGAAACGGACAGGGACGCCCCTTACGGGGCGTCCCTGTCCGTTTCCTTGCTGTCCTGCCAAAAGGCATCCAATGCTGCGCGCAGGCCCCTTTCATTGTTTACCGCACGCAAATGCGCCCAGTGGGGCGGCATGAGCCGGATATTGGCGGGGGCGATGAAGCGATCGTCGATCAAAAGTACCACGCCGCGGTCTTCAGGGGTACGGATCAGCCGGCCGGCCGCCTGCAAGACCTTGTTCATGCCGGGGTAACGGTACGCGTAATCGAAACCGCTGCCCCGGGTCTTTTCAAAGTGGTCGCGCAGCTGCTCCTGCCGCGCGCTGACCTGGGGCAGGCCGGGGCCGATGATCGTGACCCCCACGAGCCGATCGCCCACAAGGTCCACTCCTTCGCCGAACACCCCGCCCAATACCGCGAACCCCAGCGCTGTTCGGGTGGGCGATGGCACGAACCGGGCCAGAAAGGCGGCGCGGTCGGCCTCATCCATGGCGCTTTCCTGCCGGAACGTCATGACCGAGGAAAAGCGCCGGCAGAAGATATCATAGACCTTGTCAAGATAAGCGTAACTGGGGAAAAAGGCAAGATAATTGCCGGTATGAGCGCCGACCAGGACGTTCAGGTAATCGGCAATGTCTTCGCAGCTGTTTTCCCGGTCTTGGTAGCGGGTGCTTACATTGCAAGCGCAGTACAAAGCAAAGTGTCCGGGGTCAAAGGGGCTGCGCAGGGCGGCCGCCGTAGCGTCGGGAATGCCGCACAGGTCTTTGTAGTACCCGGGCGGGGCCAGGGTGGCGCTGAACAGGACGGCGGCGCGGCCCAGGGCAAAATCGGCGGTCAAAAAAACGCTTGGATCCAGGCAAAGCTGGGAGGCCTGGACCTCGCCGCCATAGGCGGAAACCTGTAAAACAAAGTGGTCGTCAAAGGTATCGGCCACCCGCAACCAGTCACGCACATCAAAGTACAGTTGCAAAAAGGCGGCATGGGTCTCGTCCGGGTCCCGGTGCTCTTCCAGCCAGACCTGCAGGGCTTCAGCCAGGCGGGTCAACAGCTGGTCAAAATCCAAGTCCCGTTCTTTGACAAAAAACACTTTCCCGAAACGGGCGTCCGGCTGTTCTTCGCATCGGTGCCGCCACTGGATCATGTGGGCGTTGACCTTGTCCAGGGCGGTTTTGAGCCGGCCGCGGCTTTTGCCCAACCGCTTTTTGGCGTCCAGAAAAGCCGATTTGTACAAAGAAGCACTATGCATTTCCCGGGCGCGGTCGGGAAGGTTGTGGGCTTCGTCGATCAAAAACAGGTAATCGCCCCGGCTTTCAAAAAAGCGCTGCAAGCGGACCACCGGGTCAAACAGGTAATTATAGTCCCCGATGATCACATCGCTCCACAGCGAAAGATCAAGACCCAGTTCAAAGGGACACACGCGATGCGTCCGGGCATATGCCTGCAAGACCTCGCAGGTCAAGGCTCCTGTCTCGTGGCCAAGGGCATCCCACAAGGCATCCTTGATGCGGTCAAAATACCCGTTGGCATACGGGCAGGCTTCGGGGGTGCACTCCCGTGTTTCGCACAAGCAGATTTTGTCCTTGGCCGTCAGGGTCACGCTGCGCAGCGGCAGACCCGGGCGGCAAGCGCGCAAATGGTCCAGCGCTGTTTCGGCGGCTGTGCGGGTCGTGCCGCGGGCGGTCAGGTAAAACACCGGGCCGCGCACACCGCTGCCCACGGATTTCAAAGCGGGGAAGAGCACGCTCATGGTCTTGCCGATGCCGGTGGGGGCCTGGCACAGCAGCTGCCCGCCATTCTGGCAGACCCTGTATACTTCGGCGATCATGCCGCGCTGTCCCGGGCGATATGTTTCAAAAGGAAAGGGCAACTCCGTCATGGCGGTTCGATGGTCAGCCTGCCATTGGGCCGCGCGCCTGGCCCAGGGGGTATACCGCGCCAGCAGATCGTTGACAAAATCGGCCAGTTCGGCGGCGGAAAAATTGCGAACAAAGCGAAGGGCGACCTCCTCGTCCACCTGAAAATAGGTCAGGCAGACTGTGATCTGCGGCAGATCGTTTTGCAGGGAATAGATCGCGGCGTATACCTGCCCCTGTGCCCAGTGCTCGGGGGCGTGATCCTCGGTGATGTCGGCCGTGGGCAGGGTGGTGGACTTGATTTCCTCGATCACCGTGACGCCATCCTGGGTATAAATGCCGTCGGCGCGTCCCTCCAGGGTATAATGCACGCCTTCGCAGTCATACTCCTGACACAGGCGGACCTCGGGGGTGTAATCGGGGTGTTCGGCTTTGGCTGCCCGCTGCAGGCGGCGATGAATGCGCGCGCCCTCGTTGGCCCGGTCAAAGCCCGAAATGCGGCTGTCGATGCTGCCGCCGCGCAGCAAAAACTCGACCAACCGCCGAACGGAAAGTACGACGGTCGGTCGTTGTTCGTTGTTGAGTTCGGGCGCAGACATCGGCGCTCACCACGCTCCTTTATACTTTGAACAATTCCGCCTCCACGCATTGGCGCACCGCGTCCACGGCGCCAAAATCCGCCGCGCGGACATAGTAGCTTTCCAGTGCGTCGTGCACCGATTTGGCGGCGTTTTGTGCCGCGCAGGTCCTGACGATCAGCCCGTCCGCCAAACGCTTGTGATAGGCCGACAAGCGACGCTGAGCGGCATCGGGCGATGTGACGGCAAATCGGGAGGCATGGATGTTGCGCTGGTTGGCAAAACGCATGGGATGCCAAGGGTTGGAGGTCACAAATCCCAGCCCCAGCGAGGGAATGAACAGATGGTCCAGCCGGTTTCGCTGGTCGGTGGCGCAGTGACACAGATAGGCGTCATGGCCGTTTTGCCGGGCATATTCGGCCAGTTGCTCCAGCATCGATCCGCTGAGCATGCCCCGGGGGTCCTGGATGGCATACAGCGTACGGTGGGCCAGCTGAGGGATCGTGTCGTAAAATACGGTCAGGCCTTCCGGCGTGGGTGCGCTGAGCAAACGGTGTTCCTGCCGACCCGGCTTGGCGCCCGGGCGGCGAGGCATCGTGCGCCGGGCCAGCCGCAAGGTAAAGGCGTCCAGCTTTTCCCGGTCCAGCATC
>DBRU01000058.1:3424-3558 GCA_002306375.1 Faecalibacterium sp. UBA1360 | reverse complement strand
TAGGCTGGCCGCGAACAGCGGCCAGTGGTTGGGCGAGAAGCCTTGCGACGGCCTATTCACCGGCCCCGCGGGCCGGTGAACAAGGAATGGTTTTGAAAATTGGCGGCAGCCGCTTGCCTGATGCCTCCCCTGTG
>DBRU01000058.1:0-3285 GCA_002306375.1 Faecalibacterium sp. UBA1360 | reverse complement strand
CTCCCCTTGCACAGGGGAGCCTTTGGGCTGCCGCCCGATCGGCCGCCCCCATTATACCCGCCCGGGCAAAAAAACACAAACCCGCGCCCATTTGCCTTTGGGCGCAAAAACGTGTACAATAGGCCCAGAACTATTTTTTGGGGAAAGGGGGCGACGCCATGCCGGGCAGATCATCCGTGAGCACACGCACCGCCGGCGGCATCTGCTATACCCTGACCCGCCGCCGGGTGCGCAACATCAACCTGCGGGTGCGCGCCGACGGGTCGGTGGCGGCGTCCGCCCCGGCCCTGGCGCCCGTGAGCGCCGTGGACGCCTTTGTGGCCGACCGGGCCGCCTGGATCGCCCGGGCCCGGGCCGCCGTGCTGGCCCGGCGCGAGGCCGAGGCCGCCGTTCCCCTGCCCGACCGGGAGGAAGCCCTGGCGTGTATGCGCGCTTTGTGCGAGGCATACTATCCCCGCTTTGCCGCCCAGTGCCCGGGCGGGGCCATGCCCCGGGTCGTGGTGCGGGACATGACCACCCGCTGGGGGTCGTGCAGCCTGCGCACCGGCACCCTGGCCTTTGCCCGCCGGCTGTGCGCCATGCCCCCCGACGCCCGGGAATACGTGGTCGTACATGAATTCTGCCACTTTGCCCACCCCGACCACAGCCCGGCCTTCTGGGCCGCCGTGGCCCGGGTCCTGCCCGACTGGCGGCGGCGCCGCGCCCTGCTGCGCACCCCGCCCCCCGCGCCGGAATAGACTGGCATGCCCACACTACCAAAAAAGGGGGACCGCCCGTTGGCCGACAACAAAAAATACTCGACTTTGGTGAGCAACACGATCCTGTTCGCCATCTCCAATTTCAGCTCCAAGCTGGTGAGCCTGTTCATCCAGCCCTACCTGACCTACGCCCTGGAAAGCCCCGACGTCATGGGCGTCATCAAGCTCATGCAGAGCGTGACCAACCTGCTGATCCCCGTGGTCAGCCTGGGGGTCAGCTTTGCGGTGATCCGCTTCGGGCTGGACAAGACCAAGGACAAATCCAGCGTGTTCATGAACGGCCTGGCCACGATCCTGGCCGGCTTTGCCCTGATGCTGCTTTTGTGGCCCGCCGTGCGCCTGATCCCCAACGCGGCGAACTATCTTGTGCTTTTATATCTGTGCGTGCTGGCCAGCTGCCTGCGCACCCTGTGCACCCAGTTCGTCCGCGCGCGCATGTGCAACCGTCTGGTGGCTGTCGACGGCGTGCTGACCACCGCCACCCTGCTGGGGTTCTACCTGCTGTTTTTGAGCGTGTTTGACCTGGGGGCCACGGGCTACCTGCTGGCGCTGTTCTGCTCCGACATCTGCTCGGCGGTGTTCGTCTTTCTGGCCGGGGGGTGCCGGCGCTACTTTGAGCCCGCCAAGCTGGACAAAGCCCTGTGGGGCGAGATGCTGCGCTACTGCGTGCCCATGATCCCGGCGTCCATCAGCTTCTGGGTCATCAACGCCTCGGACCAGTTCTACGTGCAGGCCATGTGCAGCGGCTACGAGGGCCGCACCAGCGAGGCCTGGGTGGGGCTGCTCAGCACCGGGTACTACCTGCCCCAGATCATCACCTTTGTGGGGCAGTTTTTCTACGAGGCATGGCAGCTGTCCGCCGTGACCGTGGAGGAAGATCGGGAAGCCTTTTTCAGCAAGGTGTTCCGGGTGTACGCCAGCGTGCTGTTCTGCTGCGCGGCGGGCATCGTGTGGCTGTGCCAGCCCCTGATGAACCTGTTCCGGGCCGACTACTTCGACGCCTGGCAGTTCGTGCCCTTTCTGGTACTGGCGTCCCTGTGCACCTGCCTGAACAACTTTTTGAACAGCGTGTATGTTGTGTACAAAAAGTCGTCCCAGTCTTTGTACACCATGCTGTCGGGGGCCGTGCTGAACCTGGTGCTGAACTACCTGTTCATTTTGTGGTTCGGGCCCGTGGGCGCGGCGTCGGCCAGCTTTTTGTCGCTGCTGCTGGTGTTTTTGCTGCGGGCCCGGTCCACGCGGGGGCTTTTGTACATCGACTTCCACCCCAAGTGGATGCTGGTGAACCTGGGGCTCATCCTGGTGGAGATCTGGGCGCTGTTCTATGTGGAAAACTGGGTCGCCCCGGTGACCCTGCTGACCCTGGTGGTCTGCGGGCTGAATTTCCGGGAAGTGTACAGCATGGCCCGCAAGCTGGCGGGCATGGTGGCGGGGCGTCTGCGCCGCCGCCGCAGCTGACAAGGAGGGTTTTTGTTATGCCGGATGTACAGGCGGGCCGCGTGACGCTGAAGGCCCCGGCCCGGGCCACGGCGGGCGGCTGCCGGGTGATCGTGCCCCTGAGCGCCGGGACCGCCGACGCCCTGGCGTCCCTGGCCAAAGAGGCCGCTCTCCTGGCGGACATTCTGGAAGTGCGCCTGGACGCCCTGGCCCCCCTGACGGCGGAGCACGCCGCCGCCGCGCTGGACGCCGTGGGGGCCGCCGCCCCCGGCGTGCCCCTGCTGGCCACGGTGCGCACGGTGCGGGAGGGCGGCCCCGCCGACCTTTGCCCCGGGAAATATGCCGACCTGCTCAAGGAATTGTGCCGCCTGCGTCCCGGGGGGTTCCGGCTGCTGGATGTGGAATTTTCGGCCGGGGCGGAGCTTTGCGCCGACCTGCTTGCCGCCGCCCACAAGGCGGGGGCGGCGGCGGTGTTCAGCCGCCACGACTTTGCCGGGACCCCGCCCGTGGCGGAGATGGCCTGCACCCTGCTGGCCATGGCCGACGCCGGGGCGGACGTGGCCAAGCTGGCCGTGATGCCCGCCGAAGGCCCCGCCGACGCGGCCCGGCTGCTGGAAGCCACGGCCCGGGCGGCGGCCCTGCGGCCCGAAACGCCGCTGATCACCATGTCCATGGGGGCGGCGGGGGCCGTGAGCCGGGTGTGCGGCGGCGCCTTTGGGGTGTGCGCCAGCTTTGGCGCGGTGGGGGGCGCTGCCAGCGCCCCGGGCCAGCCCGACGCCGGGGCCCTGCGCGCGGCCCTGACCGCGCTGGACAAGGCGCTGTGAACTTTGGCGCCCATATAAAAAACGTCTGCGTCGTCGGACACGTGCCGACCGACGCAGACACCGACAGGGAAATTTTACGGCAAATCGTGTGCGTATCGTGCGCGATTTGCCGTAAAATTTTGTCGAGGGGGTGTCCAAGAGGGGGAATAGGCCCGTCAGGCAATTGCCGTGCGGGACTGTTCCCCCTTTTGCAGCGTGTCGAGTTTCTCGACACGCTGCAACCGGGCTCCCCTGGCGGGGAGCCCGCAGCCTGTCGAAAAAGGTCA
>DBRU01000062.1 GCA_002306375.1 Faecalibacterium sp. UBA1360 | reverse complement strand
CCCCTTACACAGGGGAGCCTTGGGGTACTGCCACCTGGAATGCCTCCCCTGTGTAAGGGGAGGTGGGGCGCAGCCCCGGAGGGGTTGTCAGTCTTGCCTGATCTCCTGTTTTTGTATCGGCGCTTGTTCGCCCTGGTTCGTAAGGACGGAATTCATTCCGTCCGAGCTCTTGATTGGCTGATCGTTTCTTGGTAGGCGGCTGCTGTTTGCCTGATGCCTCCCCTGTGTAAGGGGAGGTGGGGCGCAGCCCCGGAGGGGTTGTCAACTTGGCGATATTGCCCGGTAACGGCTTGCGACGGTAGCTTACCAACCCCTCAGTCGCCTGACGGCGACAGCTCCCCTTGCACAGGGGAGCCTTTGGGTGCCGCCCCCAAAAACCAAAACCGCCCCCGGCAGGACCGATACACGATCCCGCCGGGGGCGGCCTGTTTCCCTTACCTCTTATACTTTCCCCGTCCGGGCGCTCACAGCGCGCCCGCCGGGCTGTCCGGGTTGAGCTGGATCTCCGGCATCAACTCCTCGGACACGATGCTCAGCATCTGTTCCAGCGTGCGCAGCTCGTCGGGGGTGAACCGCTGCTTGGCCCGGTCCACCACCTTTTGCAGATAGGCGTAGCTGACGCTGTAATAATCGATATACTTTTTGGTGGGGTGCAGGTGGTATTCCCGCTTGTCGGTGCTGGACTGCACCTTTTCCACGTAGCCCTTCTTGACCAGGTTGTTGATCTTGTAGGCCGCGTTGGGGGTGGACAGGTTCATCATGCTCGAAAATTCCGCAATGGTGGGGTTGCCCAGGGCCATGATGATCTCCATGCAGAAGGATTCCACCGTGGTCAGGGTCGCCTCCCGGGTCTCGAACTTGTTGAATACCTGCTGATAAAAGTGCAGCTTGAACTTGGTGTACACTTGCTGGAACGCTCGGTCCAACATGGCAAATACCTCCTGCAGATCGCACGGGCGGTGGGACGGACGCCGCGCCGCGCCCACACGGGACACCGCCCGTCGCTGTTTTACTTCACTACGGGTCAGTATACCATGTTTTTGCGCCGTTGAACAGCCCTGCTCGATCACTGGGCGTTCTCCCGGTCCACGATGGCAAAGGTCAGCTCGGCATTGACCGCCCGCACGCCGTCCACCCAGGCGGTGGCCTTGCCGATGCCCACGGGGCCGTGACGCTCCACGAGCTCGCATTCCAGGGTCAGCACGTCGCCGGGCTCCACCTGGCGGCGGAACCGGGCGTTCTTGACCCCACCGAACAGCGCCAGCTTGCCCTGGCAGCCTTCCTCGCTCAGGGCGGCCACCGCGCCGCACTGGGCCAACGCTTCCAGGATCAGCACGCCGGGCATGACCGGCTGGCCGGGGAAATGCCCCTGGAAACAGGGTTCGCCCATGCTCACGCACTTGATGCCCCGGGCCCATTTGCCGGGCTCATAGTCGGTGATCTTGTCCACCAGGGCAAAGGGATAGCGGTGGGGCAGGATCTTGGCGATCTGGGTCGCGCTCAGGGTGCGCGGCGGATCGTTTGCAACAATGGCCATTTCTCAGCCCTCCCAGCGCTTGAAGATGACGGCGGCGTTGTGGCCGCCGAAGCCCAGGCTGTCGCTCATGGCGTACTCCACCTGCTGGGCGCGGCCCACGTTGGGGATGTAGTCCAGGTCGCACTCGGGGTCGGGGACCTTGAGGTTGATGGTGGCGGGCAGGAAGCCGTCGTGCAGGGCCAGGGCCGTGAACACGCCTTCCACGCCGCCGGCGCCGCCCAGCAGGTGGCCGGTCATGGACTTGGTGCTGGACACGGCCAGGCGGTAGGCATGGTCGCCGAACACCGTCTTGATGGCGGCGGTCTCGCCGGAATCGTTCAGGTGGGTGCCGGTGCCGTGGGCGTTGATGTAGCCGATGTCCTCGGGCCGGATGTCCGCGTCGGCGATGGCCAGGGCCATGCTGCGGGCGCCGCCCTCGCCGCCGGGGGCCGGGGCCGTGATGTGGTGGGCGTCGCAGGTGGCGCCGTAGCCCACGACCTCGGCGTAGATCTTGGCGCCGCGGGCCTGGGCGTGCTCCAGCTCTTCCAGCACCAGCATGCCGGCGCCCTCGCCGATGACGAAGCCGCCGCGCTCGGCGTCAAAGGGGATGGAGGCGCGGTCGGGGTCGGTGGCGGTGTTCAGGGCCTTCATGCTGGTGAAGCCGCCCACGCCCAGGGGGCTGATGCAGCTTTCGGTGCCGCCGCAGATGGCGTAGTCCTCGTAGCCGTCCCGGATGCGGTGGAAGGCGTCGCCGATGGCGTTGGTGCCGCCGGCGCAGGCCGTGACGGGGCTGGTGCACATGCCCTTGAGGCCGAAGCGGATGGCCACCTGGCCGGCCGCGATGTTGGCGATGGACATGGGCACAAAGAAGGGGCTGACCCGGTCGAAGCCCTTGGCCTCGCCCTTGGTGTGCTCTTCCTCGATGGTGGGCAGGCCGCCGATACCGCTGGAGATCACGGTGGCGAACCGGGTGGCGTCCACGGCGTTCATGTCGATGCCGGAATCGGCCATGGCCTCGGCGGCCGCGGCCACGGCGAACTGGGTAAAGCGGGCCATCTTGCGGGCTTCGCGCTTGTCCACACGCTCGGCGGGGTCAAAGTCCTTGACTTCGGCGGCCAGCTTGACCTTGAAGTCGGCGGTGTCATAGTGGGTGATGGGCCCGACGCCGCACACCCCGTTCTTGACGGCGGTCCAGCTTTCGGCCACCGTGTTGCCGGTGGGGTTGACAGTGCCCAGGCCGGTGATGACGACTCTGCGTTTTTCCATGGGAAACCTCGCTATCCTTTATTACAAATTACCTCAAACCAAAACGATATGATGCGCCGCGGGCCCGCTTTGCCCGCGTGTGTTTTGGGGGAATAGACCCGGCAGGCAATTGCCGTGCGGGGCTGTTCCCCCTTTTGCCCCGTCAGGGGAGTTACATGCCCATGCCGCCGTCCACGCACAGCACCTGGCCGGTGACGTAGGACGCGCCTTCGCTTGCGAGGAAGGCCACCGCATTGGCCACTTCCTCCGCCGCGCCGATGCGCCCCGCCGGGATGCCGGCCAGCGCCGCCTGCTTGGCGGCGTCGGGCATGGCGTCGGTCATGTCGGTGCCGATGAAGCCGGGGGCCACCGCGTTGACCGTGACGCCCCGGGCCGCGAACTCCTTGGCCAGGCTCTTGGTCATGCCGATGAGCCCCGCCTTGCTGGCCGCGTAGTTGGCCTGGCCGGCGTTGCCGTGCAGGCCCACCACGCTGCTGATGTTGACGATGCGGCCATACCGCTGGCGCATCATCAGCTTGCAGGCGGCCTTGCAGCAGAAGAAGGCGCCCTTCAGGTTGGCGTTGATGACCTTGTCGAAGTCCTCCTCCTGCATGCGCAGGATCAGCTTGTCGGCGGTGACGCCGGCGTTGTTCACCAGCACGTCCAGCCGGCCGAAGGTCCTGGCCGCCGTATCCACCAGGGTCTGGCAGGCGGCGGGGTCGGTGACGTCGGCCTGCAGGGTCACGGCCTGCACGCCCAGGGCGCGGCAGGCTTCGGCCGTTTCCTCGGCCGCGTTGGCGCTGGCCGCGTAGTTCACGGCCACGTCGTAGCCCTGGGCGGCCAGGGCCAGGCAGATGGCCCGGCCGATGCCCCGCCCGCCGCCGGTGACCAGGGCGGCCTTGCGGCAAGTGTTCTCGCTCATGCCCGGGCCTCCTTGATGGCGGCGACCGCGGCGTCAAAGTCGGCCATGGTCTCGATGTTCAGGCAGGTGATGGCGCTGCCCACGGTCTTTTTCACAAAGCCGGAGATGGCCTTGCCCGGGCCCACCTCGACGACGGTGTCCACGCCCAGCTCGGCCAGGCGGCGGATGGTGTCCTCGAGATAGACGCTGCTCTGGACCTGCTTTTCCAGCAAAGCGGGGATGGTGTCCGCCTCGCCCTTTTCCCGGCCCAGGCAGTTGAACAGCACAGGCAGGGTCATGGGGGCGAAGTCCACGTCGGCAAAGCGCTCGGCCAGGGCGTCCCCCGCCGGGTGCATCAGGCTGGTGTGGAAGGGCCCGCTGACCTTCAGGGGCAGGCAGCGCTTGGCCCCCGCCGCCTTGGCCAGCTCGGCGGCCTTGTCCACGGCGGCCTTCTCGCCGCCGATGACCAGCTGGCCGGGGCAGTTGTAGTTGCAGATCTGCACCACGCCCAGCCCCTGGGAAACGGCCTCATCGCAGCAGCGCTGGAGCTCTTCCCGCCCCAGCATGAGCACGGCGGTCATGCCGCACTCCATGCCTTCGGCGGCCTTGGCCATGGCCTTGCCGCGGAAAGCCACCAGCTCCACGGCGGTCTTTGCGTCAAAGACGCCGGCGCATTCGAGAGCCGAGTATTCGCCCAAAGACAGCCCGGCCGCGTAGTCGGGGGCGATGCCCGCGTCGGCCAGCATGGCGGTGACGCCGGCGGCAAAGGCCACCATGCAGGGCTGGGTGTACTGGGTCTGGTTGATGACGCCGTCGGGGTCGGTGAAGCAGGTGGTCTTGAGGTCGAAGTCCAGGCCTTCGGCGGCTTCGTCAAACACCTTGCGGAACACGGGCGAAGTCTCGTACAGGTCGGCGCCCATGCCGGCGTGCTGGCTGCCCTGACCGGCATACAGAAAAGCGAGTTTCATGGCGGTTTCTCCTTTGCGTTACAGCTGCATGGCGCCCATCTCACCCAGGCGGGTGCGGCAGCCGGTCATCAGTTCGTCCAGGATGTCGGCCACCGGGCGCACGCCGGTGAGCATGCCGGCCACCTGGCCGGCCATCAGGCTGCCGGTGTCGGTGTCGCCCTCAAAGACGGCGCGGCGCAAACTGCCCAGGGTGAACTGTTCGAGAGCCATCTTGTCGGCGCCGGCCTTTTCCTGGCGGACGTACTCCCGACTCATGCGGTTCTTGAGCACGCGCACCGGGGTGCCGCCGATGCGGCCGGTGACGATGGTGTCGCTGTCCTTGGCCTTGAGCAAAGCGGCCTTGTAGTTGGGGTGGATGGGGCATTCCTCGGCCACCAGCAGGCAGGTGCCGATCTGGGCGCCGCAGGCCCCCAGGGCGAAGGCGGCGGCCAGCTGACGGCCGTCGGCGATGCCGCCGGCCGCGATGACCGGCACATCGACCGCGTCGATGACCTGGGGCACCAGGGCCATGGTGGTCAATTCGCCCACATGGCCGCCGCTCTCGGTGCCTTCGGCGATGAGGGCGTCGGCGCCGCACTTGACCAGATGCCTGGCCAGCACGGCGGCGGCCACCACGGGCATGACCGTGATGCCGGCGGTCTTCCAGCTTTCCATGTACTTGCCGGGGTTGCCCGCGCCGGTGGTCACAAAGCGCACGCCTTCCTCCACCACGATCCTGGCGAACTCGTCGGCCTGGGGGTGCATGAGCATGATGTTGACGCCGAAGGGCTTGTCGGTCAGTTCCTTGGCCTTGCGGATGTTGGCCCGCAGCTTTTCGGCATCCATGCCGCCGGAGCCGATGAGCCCCAGCGCGCCCGCGTTGGAGCAGGCGGCGGCGAATTCGCCGGTGGCGATGTTGGCCATACCGCCCTGGATCAGGGGGTACTTGGTACCCAGGATTTCGTTCAACAGTTTCATGCTTTGCTCCCTTTCACCTTCAGGACCATGCCGCCCCAGGTCAGCCCGCCGCCGAACCCGATGCAGGCGATGCGCATGCCGGGGGTCAGGCGGCCTTGTTCGGCCAGTTCGTTGAGCGCCACGGGGATGCTGGCGGCGCTGGTGTTGCCGTGGCGGTCCATATTTTTATAAAACTTGTCCGGGTCGGCCTGCAGCTTTTTGACGCAGTGGTCGATGATGCGGCTGTTTGCCTGGTGGCAGACCACCCAGTCCAGATCGTCGATGGTATGCCCGGTGGCGGCGAGCACCGCGCCCAGGCTGCGGGGCAAGGCGTCCACCGCGAAGCGGAACACCGCCCGGCCGTCCATGCCGATGGGCCCGCCCGCCGGCGTGGTGATGGCCATATCGCCCCGGGCGCCCAGGTCGATGGCGAACTCGGCGTCCCCGGTCAGCTCAAAGATGGCCGCGCCGGCGCCGTCGCCGAACAGAACGCAGGTGCTGCGGTCGGTCATGTCCATCAGGCGGGACAGATGCTCGCACCCGATGACCAGGGCGTACCGGCGGGGGTCGTTTTCCCGGGTGGCCAGCAGGCCCCGGGCCACGCCCACGCCGTAGATAAAGCCCGAGCAGGCTGCGTTCACGTCCAGCACGGGGATGTCCTCGGCCAGGCCCAGGTCCCGCTGCACCAGGCAGGCGGTGCTGGGGCTGGCGTACTGGGAGGACAGGGTGCCGCACACGCAGCAGCCGATGTCGGCGGCGCTCAGGCCGCTGCGCTCCAAAGCCTGGCGGGCGGCCTTGACCGCCAGGTCGGTGATGGTTTCGCCCTCGGCGCAGAAATGCCGCTGGCGGATGCCCGTGCGGGTGGTGATCCACTCGTCGCTGGTGTCCACCATCCGGCTCAAATCATCGTTGGTCACCAGCCGGCCGGGCAGCGCCCCGCCGGTGGAGATCAGCTCGAATCCTTTCATATAACCCCTCTTTACAGCCCGATCTGGCGGTATTTCTTGTAGCGCTGCTCAGCCAGGGATTTGCCGCCCTGCTTGCACAGCTGGGCCAGGTGGCGTTCCAGCGCCGCGTCCACGGCGGCGAACAGCGCCTTGTGGTCCCGCTGGGCCCCGCCCAGGGGCTCGGGGATGACCTCCTCGATGACGCCGCCTTCCAGAAGATCCTGAGCCGTGAGCTTCATGATGTCGCAGGCCTCGCCGCTGCGGGAGGAATCCTTCCACAGAATGCTGGCAAAGCCTTCGGGGCTCAAGACCGAGTAGACGGCGTTTTCCAGCATGAGGATGCGGTTGGCCACGCCCAGGCCCAGCGCGCCGCCGCTGCTGCCCTCGCCCGTGACCACCGAGATCACGGGCACGGTCAGGCCGCTCATTTCGGCCAGGTTGCGGGCGATGGCCTCGCCCTGGCCCCGCTCCTCGGCTTCCTTGCCGGGGTAGGCGCCGGGGGTGTCGATGAAGGTGATGACGGGCCGGCCGAACTTTTCGGCCTGCTTCATCAGGCGCAGGGCTTTGCGGTAGCCCTCGGGTCCGGGCATGCCGAAGTTGAAGCGCAGGTTTTCCTCCACATTGGAGCCCTTGCGGTGGCCGATGACCGTGACCGGCATGCCCTTGTAGCGGGCGATGCCGCCCAGGATGCTCTCGTCCTCGCGGCACTGACGGTCGCCCCGCTGCTCAAAGAAATCGGTGAACAGCTCGTTGATGTACTCGTCGATGCGGGGGCGGCCCTGGTGCCGGGCCAGGAACACCCGGTCGGCGGGGGTCAGTTCGGCGCAGCCCTCCAGCAGGCGGGCGCGCCGGGCTTCCAGCTCGGCCAGATCGGCGCTGACGCCCTCGCGCCCCAGCAGGGCGTCGGCCTCGTCGGGCTCGGCGCTTTCGGCGCTCAGCGCCGCGATTCTCCCATCGATGGCCTCGACTTCCTTCAAAATATCCTTGATCATGCGCCGTGCTTCCTCCCTTGCGTGTTGTGCAGGCTCAGCAGTCTGGCCAGGGTGTCCTTCATTTCGCTGCGGGGCACCACCTGGTCCACAAAGCCGTGTTCCAGCAGGTATTCGGCCCGCTGGAAGCCCTTGGGCAGCTTCTGGCCGATGGTCTGTTCAATGACCCGGGGCCCGGCAAAGCCGATGAGCGCGCCGGGTTCGGCCAGGGTGATGTCGCCCAGGCTGGCAAAGCTGGCGGTGACGCCGCCGGTGGTGGGGTGGGTCAGGTAGCTGATGTACAGCCCGCCCCTGGCCTGGAAGCGCTGGATGGCCGCGCTAGTCTTGGCCATCTGCATGAGGCTGAAGATGCCTTCCTGCATGCGGGCGCCGCCGCTGGCCGAGAAGATGATCAGGGGCAGGTCCTTTTTGGCGGCGTATTCCACCGCGCGGGTGACCTTTTCGCCCACGGCCGTGCCCATGCTGCCCATAAAGAAGCGGCTGTCCAGCACGGCCACCACGGCGGGGTTGCCGCCGATCCTGCCGGTGGCCGTGACCACGGCCTCGTCCAGGCCGGTCTTGGCCTTCTGGGCGTTGAGCTTGTCCTCATACCCGGGGAAGGCAAGGGGGTCGTGGGCCGTGATGTCGGCGTCCAGCTCCTTGAAGGAGCCGTGGTCCAGCACCATGCTCAGGCGGTAGTAGCCGCCCACGGGGTGGTGATGCCCGCAGTTGGGGCAGACGTACAGCGTGGATGCCCACACCTGGCGGGTGGCGCGGCGCTCGCACTTTTTACAGGTGAAAAACTGCGGCGCCTGCCAGCGGGGGGCGTCGGTGCCGGCGTCCCGCCGCGCCTTGAGCCGGAACAAGCGTTCCTGGCCGCCGACGGCAAAAATCTTGCCTACGTTCATGCGTCTGTCCCTCCTTCGGGCTTGTGGTTTGTTACGCGTTCTTGGTCAGGTAGTTGAAGATGTCGCCCACGGTCTTCATGTTGGGCAGTTCCTCGTCGGGGATGGCGGTGCCGCAGGCTTCCTCAATGGCCATGTTCAGCTCCACGGCGTCCAGGCTGTCGGCCTGCAGGTCGTCGGCCAGGCTGGCTTCCATGGTGATCTTGTCCTCGTCGGCGTTCAGGGTCTCCACGATGATGCTCTTCAGTTCTTCGAAAGTCATGGTCGGTTTCTCCTTTGTTTGTTGGTTGTGTTGTCAGTGTTCCGGCGTCGGGGCGGGTGCCTCGAACGATTTACCTAAATTTATTTAGATAAAAAGAACGATGTTATTATACACCCCCTCGACAGTTTGTCAAGAAAATTATCTAAATTTTTTTAGGTTTTTTGTCGCCCCCGCCCGGCCGTCCCCATTTTATGCGTACCAACGCCATTTTGACAGCTGTGCAAGCAAAGAAACGGTCAAGAAATTTTCCCGGAGGGCAAATTTTACACCTTTGACACCCAAATTTCACCCCTGAACGGGGCGGCACGGCTTTACGCGGGGCGGCGGGTGTGGTATAGTGGGGGCGTCCGACCATTGTTATTTATAATAAAGAAGGGAGGGACTGCCGTGCAGGACCTTGCGCGGGAAGTCCTTGTCTGTTTTCTGGCCGGAGCCGGGGCGGGGCTGGGCACCGGGTTCGCGGGCATGAGCGCCGCCACCGTCATCAGCCCCATGCTCATCACCTTTCTGGGGGTGCCGGCCTACGACGCCATCGGCATCGCCCTGGCCAGCGACGTGCTGGCCAGCGCGGCCAGCGCCCGCACCTTTGCCAAGGCCGGGGCCATCGACATCAAAAACGGCTTTGTGATGATGTGCAGCGTGCTGGCCATGACGCTGGTGGGCAGCTGGGTGTCCACCCTGGTGCCCAACAACACCCTGGGCGGGGTGTCGGTCGTCATGACGCTGGTGCTGGGGCTGCGGTTCCTGTTTTTCCCGGTCACCTCCACCCGGCGCACGCTGGGGGGCAACTCCACGGCGGCCCGCATCCTGAAAGGCGCGGTGGGGGGCGCGGGCATCGGCCTGGTGTGCGGGTTCTTCGGCGCGGGGGGCGGCATGATGATGCTGATGGTGCTCACCGCCGTGCTGGGGTACGAGCTCAAGACCGCCGTGGGCACCAGCGTGTTCGTCATGACCTTCTCGGCCCTGACGGGGGCCGTGAGCCACTTTGCCCTGGGCGCGCCGCCCCGGCCCGACCTGCTGCTTTTGTGCGTTGTGTTCACCCTGGTGTGGGCCCAGTTTGCGGCCCGCATCGCCGCCCGCTCCGACGCGGTCCTGCTCAACCGGCTGGTGGGGGCGATCTTGACCGTGCTGGGCCTGGTGCTCATCACCGTGACCTATACCTGATCCCCCATCCCCAAAGGAGGCAATACCAATGAACCGCATCATCCGCAAAAAAACACTGCTCATCGTCCTGGGCGTGCTGGTGGCGCTGGCCGTTGTGATCCCCGTGATCGTGCTGGCGGTGTCCAAGGCCTTCACAGCGCAGGAAAGCGTGGTCCGCACCGACTGGCAGATCGAGGCCGGCGACGTGCTGGGCGACTTTTCCACCCTGGGCGTGCAGTACGCCGACGCCGAACTGGGCGAGGGCCTGCGCGCTTTGCGCCTGATCCCCGACGATGTGGAAAACGAGGGCTTCACCTTCTATGACACGGCCATGCAGCAGCGCCTGGCGGACGCTTTGGACATTTTGCAGGGGAGCATGCAGTGGACGGCCACCGCGCCCTTAGCCGTGCTGGACCCCTTCGGCACCGGGTCCAACGGGCTGTATCTGTACTTTGAGACCGACCTGGCCACCAAGGTCAGCTACACGGTCCATGTACAGGACGAGGACATCCCCGACTTCACGGCCGACGCGGCGGACGCCTCCGGCGTGACCTACACCAAACAGCACGAGTTCCAGCTCATCGGCCTGGTGCCCGGCATGACCAACGAGGTCACGCTGACCATCACGGGCAGCTGGGGCAACGCCCGGCAGATCGTGCGCTTTTCGGTGGACATGCCCGAGCCCACTTCGGGCTACGACACCCGGCTGGAAGTCACCGACGGCGAGTCCGACGCCGAACAGGCCCAGGGCCTGTTTGCCATGATGCGGGTCAACGGGCACCTGGGTTACGGCTTTTTCTATGACGACGCCGGCGTGCTGCGCTACGAGATGGTGCTGGAAGGCTTCGGCCTGGACCGGCTGCTGTTCACCGACGACGGGGACATCGTGACCTGTGTGTCCTCCTCCAAATTGGCGCGCATCAACAACCTGGGCCAGGTGGAGCAGGTGTACCCCCTGGACGGGTACGAGCTGCACCATGACATCGGCTTCGGGGCCGACGGCGAGGTGCTGGCCCTGGCCGAACACGCCGAGGGCGAAACGGTGGAAGATCTGGTGCTTTCCATCGACATCGACACCGGCGAAGTGACCGAGATCCTGGACTTTTCGGCCTTGATGGAGTCCTATTTTGACCTGACCCGCCCCGTGCAGCCCACCGACGAGTTCTTCTGGCAGGCGGGGGAATGGGACTGGATCCATCTGAACAGCCTGCTGTATCTCGAAAAGGACGACAGCCTGATCGTCTCTTCCCGCGAGACCTCCACCATCATCAAGGTCAGCGGCCTGCACGGCGAGCCCGCCGTACAGTGGCTGGCCGGGGATGACCGGGTGTGGGCGGGCACCGAATACGAGGCTTTGTGCCTGGAGCCCGTGGGGGACTTTGTGCCCCAGTACGGCCAGCACTGTGTGGAGTATTACGCCGACGGCGACGCCGACGGGGTCTATTACCTGTCGCTGTACAACAACAACTACTGGGCCATGAGCAGCCGGGACGCCTTTGAGCTGGAGGTGGCCGGCACCGTGGGCACCGACCTGTACGGCGACGGCAGCGAATCGAGCCAGATGTACATCTACCGCATCGACGAGAACGCCGGCACCTTTGAGCTGACCGACAGCTTCGACGTGCCCTATTCCAGCATCGTGTCCAACGCCTCTTTGTGCGGGGACAACTGGGTGGCCAACAGCGGCGTGTCCATGGTGTTCGGGGAATACGACGCCGAGGGCGTGCTGATCCGCCAGTATAAATACGAGTGCACGATGCAGAACTACCGCACCTTCAAGTACGACATGACGGGCTTCTGGTTCGACTGACCCGGCGAAAAGCAAAAGGACCTTCCCCAAAACAGGGGAAGGTCCCAGCTTGTAGAAAAACCTGCTGTG
>DBRU01000056.1:8838-33061 GCA_002306375.1 Faecalibacterium sp. UBA1360 | reverse complement strand
GTTTTGATACTTTTTCCGTTTCCGCTTTCGTTTCCAAACAAAAAAACCGCTATGGCTTGATTACCACAGCAGGTTTTTCTACAAGCTGATGCCCCGGCTTCAGCCGGGGCAATTTTTTTATAAAAGGGCCGTCCAGGACTTGAAAGCCCCTCCCCTATTTTTTCCACACAGCGCGCAGTTCCCGGCTCACCTTGCCCGTTTTCTTGCGGGCAAGGGCGTACGCCATCCGATACCAGGGCGTCAGGGGCAGCAGCCACCGATGCCGCAGAAAAAACGGCGCGGCCAGGGCGCACCAGCGCTGCATGTATTCCCGGTCGGGGAACACCCGCCGGTACAGGTACACCAGCTTTTTGCCGGGGGTCAGGCGGCCGTCCGGCCCGGCCAGTTTTTGCAGCCGGTTGTCTATGCGGTGGGCGGCGGTGCCGTAGGTGCCCGACGTGAGATAATACGTCAGCGCGCGGGCGTCCTGGGGGCGCAGCGGCTGTTCGCTGCCGAAAATGCGCTGCGCCAGCTCGCAGGATTCGCGGGCAAAGTCTGTCAGGCCCAGCTGTTCCAGGCCCCGGGCCAGGTACGCCCCATCCAGCGCCCGGCCGTGGGCGCGGCAAAACACAAACAGGTCCAGCAGCGAGCGCAGCCCCGTGCCGCCGGCTTCAAAATGCTTGTACATGTGGGTCAGCAGGTAGAGCAAGCAATCCTCGTCGCTCATGCGGCGGCCAAAGCGGGTGCCCTGCATGGGCAGCAGGTTTTTCGTCACGCCGTCAAAATACGCCGCCCAGTCGGGGTGCAGCTGAGCCGAAAACAGGGTGGTGTGCATCTCGAAATTGAATACGGGCGGTTTGTGGTAGCTGTCGTGGGCGCCCGCCCCGTACGCGGCCACCCGGTACCCCCGGGCCGTGAACCAGTCCCGGACCCGGGTCTGGAAGGCGGCGTCGAACAAAATGTCGTTGTCGGCCATTTCCCGCAGGCCCAGGCGGGGGTAGTCCCGCTGCAACAAAACGCCCTTGAGGGGCAGGTACCAGATGCCGCTTTCCTCGCAAAAATCCTGCAAGGCCTTGCGCTCGGCGGCAAACAGCAATGCGTTGCGCACGGCGGCGTCCCGGGCCTGTTTCCAGCCGTCGGGCAGGCGGTCCCGGGGCGGGCGGCCGTCAAAGGCCGTTTCCACCGCCGTGTAGGACAGCGCCGCCAGGGAATGGAACCGGCTGAGTTTGTACATCCGTTCCAGGTCCATGGCCAGGACCCGGTCCGGGTCCGCCCGCTCGCCGCCCATGGCGCAGCGCAGCAGGTACAGCAGGTCTTCCAGTTCGCGGGGGTCAGTCATGGTCGGGGCCTCCTTTGGGCAGGGGGGTCAGGGTACAGCCGTCGGCGGTGAACTCCACCACCCCGTCGCAGATGTGCAGCGCCTCGGGCCGGTGGGTGACGATCAGCACCGTTTTGTCGGTCATGCGCCGCAGGTTGCGCAGCAGGCGCTGCTCGGTGGCGGCGTCCAGGGCGCTGGTGCATTCGTCCAGCAGCAGGACGGGCCGGTCGGCAAAGATCGCCCGGGCAATGGCCAGGCGCTGCATCTGCCCTTCGGACAGGCCCAGCCCCCGCTCGCCCAGCAGGGTGTCGGGGCCGTGTTCCAGCGCGGCGACAAAGTCGTCGGCGCAGGCGGTTTGCAGGGCGGCTTGCAGGCGGGCGTCATCGTCGGCGTGGTCGGGGTCGGCAAACGTCACGATCTGGCGCACGGTGCCGCTCATCAGGTGGTTGCCCTGGGGCACATAGGCGAACAGCCGCTGCCAGCTGCCGTCCAGGGGCAGGCGTCGGCCGTCGCAGACCAGGTACCGCTGCCCCGCGTCCAGCGGGTACAGGCAAAGCAGCAGCTTGAGCACCGTGCTTTTGCCGCAGCCCGAGCTGCCCGTAAAGGCCAGGTACTGGCCTTTGCGCACCTCCAGGTCCAGATCGCGGATGACCACCGGCATTAGGTCCCGGGCGTCGGGGGCCGGGGGGTCGGCGACCGGCGGGCGGTAGGTGAACCCGGCCCCCGCCAGGCCCAGGGCCGTGAACTGCCGGCGGTAGACCTGCTGTACCTGCGCAAGGGGCCGCGCGGCGTCGGGGGCGGGGGGCAGGTCCTCCACGGCCAGCAGGCGCTCGGCGCTGGCCAGCATGGCGTAGGTGCGGGGCGCAAAGCCCGAGATGTTGGCAAAGGGCGCCTGCACCTGGCCGATGAGCTGCAACACCGCCGTAAAGGTGCCGTAGGTCATGGTGCCGGTCAGGATGCCGTAGCCGCACAGCACCGCGCCCAGCAGATACGCGCCGTTCATCAGCGCGCCGAAGCCCAGGTTGCACAGGTTGGCAAAGTTGCTGCGCCGCATGCGGGCGCGGCGGTGTTCGTCCATGCGGGCGTCAGCCTGGCGGCGCGCCTGGGGCTCCACGGCATAGCTGCGCACCACAAGCAGGCTGGTCAGAACATCCTGCAAATACATGCGCAGTTCGCCGTCCTTTTGCTGGACGGTCTTGTGCAGGGCCTTCATTTTTTGGCGGAACCGGGTGGAAAACAACACCATCGCCGCCCCGGCAGGCGCCACCAGATACAAAAACCGGGGTTCCAGCAGGGTGATCATGGTCACCGCGCCCACCAGGCGCACGGCCATGCCGCAGGCCCCGGGCAGGATATCGGTCAGGCCGTTGGCCACGACCTGGGTGTCGCCGGTCAGGCGGTTGAGCCATTCGGCCGAATGCACGGCCGTAACGCCGGCGTAGTCCCGGGCCAGCAGCTGGGCATAAAGGTATTGTTTGAATCGGTTTTCCAGCCCGCTGCGGCAGAATTCTTCCAGGTAGCGCTGGGCGGCGCGCAGGGCCAGCTGGGCGCACAGCAGCGCGGCAAAGCCGGCCGCGGCGGCCCAAAACCCCGGGCGCGAGCCGGCCACGGCGGCGTCGATGACGCCCCGCAGCTGCAAGGCATAGCCCACGGCGCAGACGGCGGCCGCCACCTGCACGGCCAGCAGCAGGGCAATGGCCCGCCGGGTCCGGCCGGCGGTGCGCCACAAAAAGCGCAGGGCGGGGCGGTTCACAGGCTGCGCCACCTCCCCCGGCATTTGTACGCCGCCCACCGCAGGGGGTAGATGGCCCCCCACAGCGCCACATAGGCGCGGTAGAGCGGGTGGGTGACGGCAAAGCGGCGCCGGCCGCGGTAGATGTGGGTCACGACGCCCAGCACCCAGTCTTTGGGCACAGGTTCCAGGCCGGTGCGGTTGTCGCCCCGGGTGTAGTAGAAGTTTGCGTCGGTGCGGATGACGCGGTGCAGCACAAAGCGGCCGTCGGGCCGGCGGTAAAGGGGCAGGTCCCCGGGGCGCAGGGGCAAGTCTGCCCGGCGGATGACCACCCGGGTGGAGCGGTCATGCAGCAGGGGTTCCATGCTGTCGCCCACGGTCAGGCTGACCACCGGCCGGCCCGAAAGCACCTCCCGCATCAGGGGGGACACAGGCTCACTCATCCAGAAATCCCTCGTCCCGCAGGCGCTGCACCATGGCGTGCACGTCGTCGGCGATGCGCTGCCGGGGTGCGTCGTAGCGCCGGACCATGGCGTCCACGATGGCCGCCTCGGTGGTGGGGCGCTGCAATTGTTCAAAGATAAAGCCGGCGGTGTCGTTGTTGCGGATCAGGCCGTTGAACACGGCGGCCGCCGGGCCGTTGGCCACCACCAGCGTTTCGTCGCCGGCGCGGTGCAGCAAAAATCCTTCTTTCAGTTTCATGGCAGGGTCTCCTTTTGGGTCAGGGTGCGGCAGGCCAGGCGGGCGGCCTGGGGCGTGGGGGTGCAGCCCAGCTCGTACACGGGCAGGTCGGCCAGGCGGCGCACCAGGTCCAGCGTGCGCAGCAGGCCCCGGGGGTCGGCGACCCGGTGGGTCTGGCCCAGCAGGCGGGGGTAGGCGTCGCGGGGGGTCAGGGGTCGGATGTCATTTTCCGGCGCCTGGCGCAGCAGCACGATGCCCCCCACCGGGGCGCTGGTGTTGGTTTGCAGGCCCGCCTTGCCCGCCCAGGGTGTGCCGTAGACCGTGACGGCGGCCGGGGTGACGTGCAGCAGGGGTTTGTCGTCGTTGATCATGGTCACGCGCTCGCCGTACACCTGCCGCCACAGGGCGGCGTGGGTGGATTTGCCGGTGCCGCTGGGCGCGGCGAACAGGTAGGCCCGCCCCTCGAAGGCCAGGGCGGAGCCGTGGAACAGCAGGATGTCCTGCCCGATCAGGCGTTCGCAGATCTTGCGGTAGAGGGCCAGGCTTTCCAGGTAGGCGGGGGCGCAGGGTCCGCCGTCGGGGTTTTCCCGCAAAAGGTCCCGGTCGTCGGCGGCCACGGTCCATTCGGGCGGGCAGGTGGTGCGATAGTCCCGGCACAGGCGGGGCAGGTAGTCATAGCGGCAGTCCAGGCCGATGGCGTGGCCCGCCAGTTGGATGGTCAGCATAGGCTCATTCCACCGGGACAAAGGGCAGTTCAATGACGCCGTCGCCCGACTGGTC
Organism: Faecalibacterium sp. UBA1360; assembly: GCA_002306375.1. Classification (GTDB taxonomy): domain Bacteria; phylum Bacillota; class Clostridia; order Oscillospirales; family Ruminococcaceae; genus Gemmiger. Next base: position 28,571 of record DBRU01000056.1, on the reverse strand, counting down.
GGGGTCCGGGGTGGCCGTGGCGTCGGGGTCGGCGTCGCCGGCGCTGTCGCTGTCGGCGGTGTCGCTGTCGGCGGTGTCGGCGTCGGGCGCGGGGGTCGCGGCGTCGGGCGCGGCGGTGTCGGCGTCAGGGGCGGGGGTCGCGGCGTCGGGCGCGGCGGCGTCGCTGTCGGTGGCGTCGCTGTCTGGGTCGTAGGCGATCAGGGGCAGTTCGGTTTCGGCGTCCTCGGCGGCGTCGGGGGTCGCGGCGTCGCCGGCGGAGGTGTCGGGGGCGGAGGCATCCGGGGCGGTGTTGCGGCCCCGGGTCAGGAAAAAGACGGCGGCCAGGGCGCACAGGGCCAGGGCGACCAAAAGAATCACTATTTTTTTCATGAGTCACCTCATATTTTTTTGCATAAGGGGAACCCCCTTTCCCCCGCGGGGGAAAGGGGGTTCGTTTTTCTGGTAAACTTAGGCAATGGGCGTTTCATTCTCGTCCAAGCCGCTCGTGCGGATGATGTCCTCGGCGTCGAAGCGGGTGATCTCCATTTCGGGGGTCTGGTAGGTCTGCTTGTCCATGGGGGGGTCCTCCTTTGCTTGTGTATATCGATTGTACTGGTTTACGGGGCAAAAAGCAACCCCTTACGCCGCGCTGTCGATATTGGCGGCGTAGTCAGCGGCTTCCACACCGTAGAGGTACAGCGCCTTGACCACGTTGTCCAACGCCGTGCCATAAGTACCGCTGTTCAGTATCTCGTAGGCGTAGGCGTAGACGCTGTAATCAATGGTCTGTTTGCTTCCCTCGGCGTTGCTGACGGTCAGCGTATAGGTCTGGTCCAGGTCAGCGGCCGGAATGTCGGAGATCTGCACATAGTACATGCCGTCCTTGGCGACCGGGGTCAGTACCTCGTCACCGTAGGCGAAGGTGTACGCAGTGATGTCAGCGCCTTCCGCCAGCGTGAAGTAGTAGCGGATGTCGGTGTTGGCTTCCAGCAGCAGGGTATTGCCTTTGTAGGTAATGCCCGCCACGCTGCCGGTCACTGTGCGGACATATTTCGCCAGCGTTTGGGCGGTGACATCGTTCATCTCGGTGGTCAGGTCAACGCCCTCGCTGGCCAGGTCGTCGGTGTGGTAGTTGAAGTAGGTCTGGGCATAGCCGCCGTAGTTGAGCATCGCCTCGACCAGGTCCTGCACATCGATGTACGTGTCGCTATGTTCCAGAATATAGTCGGCGTAGTCGCGCACGGTGTAGGTGTACACGCTGCTGGCCGCGGTCCCGTCTTCTTTGTACAGCTGGGCGGTGATGTCCCGGGTCATCTCTTTGGCTGCCACGTGGCAGGTGAAGGTGTAATACGTTTCGTTGCCAACCTCTTTTTGCTCCGCCTGGCTTTCCTCGGTCGTGCCGTTGGGCAGGGTGAACTTCATGGTCAGGCCTGCAACATCAGAGGGTTCGCCTTCGACCGTCGGCTGCATGTAGAAGTTGACGCCCACATCGCCGGCCAGGCTCAAGGAGGTACCCTGAAGGCTATAGTCGCCCATCTGGTTGACGTACTTACCGTCGTCTGCCATGCTCACGGCCAGGCCGGTGAAGTTGGGGAAAGCATCGCAGCCCAGGGTCTGCCGCCAGACGCCGTCGGCGCTCTCGCCGTTGAGCAGCCAGCACACCTCGCCGGAGGCGAACTCCTCGGCGGTTTTGCTGGTGGCTTCGCCGCTGCCTTCGCCAATGCCGGTGGAGCAGGATGTATCCAGCCAGTAGCAGTTGGTGACGTTGCTGTCGCTTAAGCCGCAGACGCCGCCCACCTTGCTGCCACCGGTGACCGTGCCGGTGTTGTAGCAGCTGGTGAAGCTGCCGGTGTAGCTGTTTTGGCCGCAGACGCCGCCCACCCAAGCATCATCGCCGCTGACCGCGCCGGTGTTGGCGCAGTTTTGGACATTGCCGAGGTTGATGCCACAGACGCCGCCCACAGAAGAAAAGCCGGTGATCGCGCCGTTGTTGGTGCAGTTCTGGATGGTGCCGCTGTTGCTGCCGCAGACGCCGCCTATCTGGCCGCCGCTGCCGTTGATCGTGCCGTTGTTGGTGCAGTTCTGGATGGTGCCCTGGTTGAAACCGCAGAGAATGCCCATAGTGTTATTGCCAATGACCGAGCAGTTCTTGCCCATGGTCAGGTTCTGAATGGTACCGCCCGCGCCCAGGCTGCCCACAAAGCCCAGATTATAGCTGTCGCTGTCCGGGCTGTTGACGACCATGCCGTCGATGGTATAGCCCGCACCGTCAAAGGTGCCGGTGTATTGGTTGCTATTGCTGCCCATGGAAGTCCAGTTGTGGCCCTCGGGGATGGTGATGTCGGTGGTCAGCACCGCGCTGGCGGCGGCGTTCTTGGTCACGCCCTCCAGCGTGCCGTTGACCAGCGCCGCAAACCAGAACAGCTGCCCGGCGTTGGAAATTTCGTAGACGTTGTCCTCGTTCTGTTTGGCGGGCTCGTAGACGCCGCAAACAGTGCAGAAGCCGTTGTCAACATAGTCGTGATCAGCCGTTGCCGCGCCATTGTTGTTGTAACCGACCACCTCCATGCTGCCGTCGCAGCGGTAGGTGGGGTAGACGATGCCGTGGGTGCTGTCCGGCACGGGGCAGGTGTCGGCGCTTTCGCCCAGGTTCTGCCGCCAGGCGTTGTCATCGCCGGAAGTGGAGCCGTTGAGCAGGTAGCACACCTCGCCGGAGGCGAACTGTTCGGCGGTTTTGGCTTCCACCTTCTCCGAAGTGCCGCTGCCGCTGCCAATGCCGGTGGAGCAGGATGTATCCAGCCAGTAGCAGTTGGTGAGGGTGCCGTAGTTGCTGCCGCAGATGCCGCCCACACGGCTGCCGCCGCTGACCGCGCCGGTGTTGGTGCAGTTGGTGATGGTGGTCTCGCTTCCATTGTCGCCGCAGACGCCGCCCACATAGCTGCTGCCGGTGATCGTGCCGGTGTTGGTGCAGTTGGTGAGGGTGCCGGTGCCGTAGCCGCAGACGCCGCCCACATACTCGTTGCCGCCGGTGACCGAGCCGTTGTTGACGCAGTTTTCGATGGCGCCGCCGTTGCTGTAGCCGCAGACGCCGCCCACAAAATCGTCGCCGGTGACATCGCCGTTGTTGACGCAGTTCTGGATGGCGCCCTGGTTGAAACCGCAGACGCCGCCCACATAGCCGCTGCTGGTGACCGAGCAGTTCTTGCCCAGGGTCAGGTTCCGGATGGTACCGCCCGCGCCCAGGTAGCCCACAAAGCCTTGATTATCGCTGTCCGGGCTGCTGACGACCATGCCGTCGATGGTGTGGCCCGCACCGTCAAAGGCGCCGGTGTATTGGTTGCTGTAATTGCTGCCGATGGAAGTCCAGTTGCAGCCCCCGGGGATGGTGATGTCATTCATCAGCACCGCGCTGGCGGCGGCGTTCTTGCCGTCAAACTCGGCGTGGGCGTTGTCCCCGTTGACCAGCGCCGCGAACCAGAACAGCTGCCCGGCGTTGGAAATTTCGTAGTGGTTGTCCGCTTCGTTCCAAACGGCGGGCTCGTAGCCGCCGCAACCTGTGCACAAGCCATCCTCGCCAAAGGCATGTTTGGCACGCTGGATTTGGTCGGGCTGGGTGTTGGTGTAAATTCCATTTTTGGAGGTGCCGTCGCAATTCTGCTCCGCCCCGGTGTACACGGCGCCGTGGGTGGCATCCGGCACGGGGTAAGCATCCGTTTCCTCGCCATTGTCCAGATTCTGGAACCATGCGTTGGTCTGGGGATCAGTGTTCTTGCCGTTGAGCAGGTAGCACACCTCGCCGGAGGCGAACTCCTCGGCGGTTTTGGAGGTGGTGGTGCCGATGCCGGCGCAGATGCCGATGCCGGCGTCGGCGGTATTTTCCAGCCAGTAGCAGTTGGTGATGGTACCGATGTTGTAGCCGCAGACGCCGCCCACATAGTCGACGCCGCCGACCGTGCCGGTGTTGGCGCAGTTTTGGACAGCGCTGCTGAAGCCGCCGCCGCCGCAGACGCCGCCCACAAAATTGCTGCCGGTGACCTTGCCGGTGTTGACGCAGTTTTGGATGTTGCCGCCGCCGCCGCAGACGCCGCCCACATAGTCNNACGCCGGTGACCGAGCCGCTGTTGGCGCAGTTTTCGATGGCGCCGTAGCTGTCGCCGCAGATGCCGCCCGCATAAGAAGTGCCGGTGCCGGTGACCGCGCCGGTGTTGGTGCAGTTGGTGAGGGTGCCGTAGTCGCTGCCGCAGACGCCGCCCACATAGTCGACGCCGGTGACCGAGCCGCTGTTGACGCAGTTTTCGATGGCGCCGTAGCTGAAGCCGCAGATGCCGCCCACATAGTCGCTACTGCCGGTGACCGAGCCGTTGTTGACGCAGTTTTGGATGGCGCCGTAGCTGAAGCCGCAGATGCCGCCCACAGCGTTGCTACTGCCGGTGACCGAGCAGGTCTCGCCCAGGGTCAGGTTCCGGATGGTACCGCCCGCGCCCAGGGTGTCCACAAAGCCTAAGCAGTCGGTGCCGACCATGCCGTCGATGGTGTGGCCCGCACCGTCAAAGGTGCCGGTGTAGTGGTTGCTATCGCTGCCCATGGGGGTCCAGTTGCGGTCACTGGGGATGGTGATGTCGGTGGTCAGCACCGCGCTGGCGGCGGCGTTTTTCTCGACATCCGTGCCGATGATATCGGTGTCCCCGTTGACCAGCGCCGCAAACCAGAAGAGCTGCCCGGCGTTGGTGATCTGGTAGACGCCGTCTTTCTGCTCGGCGGGCTGGTACAGGCCGCAGTATTCGCAGAAGCCGTCGTCATTATAGCTGTGATCGTCCGTCTTTTCGCCCTCGTTATTGTAGGCGTATACCGTGCCGTCGCAGCGGCAGACGGGGTAGACGATGCTGTGGGTGCTGTCCAGCACGGGGCAGGTGTCGCCGTCCTCGCCCAGGGTCTGCCGCCAGACGTTGTCCTCGCCGGGCTTGGAGCCGTTGAGCAGGTAGCACACCTCGCCGGAGGCGAACTGCACGGCGGTTTTGGATTCCACCTTCTCCGAAGTGCCGCTGCCGATGCCGATGCCGGTGGAGTAAGCGGTATCCAGCCAGTAGCAGTTGGTGAGGGTGCTGCTGTTTAAGCCGCAGACACCACCCGCAAGCCCCGCAAACAAACCGCCGGTGACCGTGCCGGTGTTGGCGCAGTTTTGGATGGTGCCGTCGTTGCTGCCGCAGACGCCGCCCACATAATCATTGCCGGTGACATCGCCGTTGTTGGCGCAGTTTTGGATAGTGCCGTAGCTGAGGCCGCAGACGCCGCCCGCATAATTGCCGCTGACCGCGCCGTTGTTGGTGCAGTTGGCGATGGTGCTGCCGCTGAGGCTTTTGCCGCAGACGCCGCCCACTTCTTCGTTGCCGGTGACCGAGCAGGTCTCGCTCAGGGTCAGGTTTTGAATGGTACCGCCCTTGCCCAGGCAGCCCACAAAGCCCTGGTAATCGCTGTCCGGGCTGTTGACGACCATGCCGTCGATGGTATAGCCCGCACCGTCAAAGGTGCCGGTGTAGTGGTTGCTATCGCTGCCCATGGGGGTCCAGTTGCAGCCCCCGGGGATGGTGATGTCGGTGGTCAGCACCGCGCTGGCGGCAGGGTCCTTGCCGTCAAACTCGGCGTGGGCGTTGTCCCCGTTGACCAGCGCCGCAAACCAGAACAGCTGCCCGGCGTTGGAAATTTCGTAGTGATTTTCCTCTTCGTTCCAAACGGCGGGCTCGTAGCCGTCGCAAACGGTGCAGAAGCCGTTGTCAGCATAGTCGTGATCAGCCGTCTCTTCGCCCTGGTTATTGTAGTCGTATACCGTGCCGTCGCAGCGGCAGACGGGGTAGACGATGCTGTGGGTGCTGTCCAGCACGGGGTAGGCGTCGCCGCCCTCGCCCAGGGTCTGCCGCCAGACGCCGTCGGCGCTCTCGCCGTTGAGCAGGTAGCACACCTCGCCGGAGGCAAACTGCACGGCGGTTTTGGAGGTGGCGTCGCCGCTGCCGTAGCCGATGCCGGTGGAGTAAGCGGTATCCAGCCAGTAGCAGTTGGTGAGGGTGCCGCCGTTGCGGCCGCAGACGCCGCCCACATTGCTGCCGCCGGAGACTGCGCCGGTGTTATAGCAGTTGGTGACGTTGCTGCTGCTTAAGCCGCAGACGCCGCCCACATTGCTGCCGCCGGTGATCGCGCCGTTGTTGGCGCAGTTTTGGATGGTGCCGCTGTTGCTGCCGCAGACGCCGCCTATCTGGGTGCTATCGCTGCCGTTGATCGTGCCGTTGTTGGTGCAGTTCTGGATGGTGCCCTGGTTGAAACCGCAGAGAATGCCCACATTGCCGCTGTTGTTGCCAATGGCCGAGCAGTTCTTGCCCATGGTCAGGTTCTGAATGGTACCGCCGTTGCCCAGGCTGCCCACAAAGCCCAGATTATAGCTGTTGCTGAGCGGGTCGTTGACGACCATGCCGTCGATGGTATAGCCCGCACCGTCAAAGGTGCCGGTGTATTGGTTGCTATTGCTGCCCATGGAAGTCCAGTTGTGGCCCTCGGGGATGGTGATGTCGGTGGTCAGCACCGCCTTGGCGGCTTTGTCCTGCCCGTCGAACGCGGCGTGGGTGTTGTCCCCGTTGACCAGCGCCGCGAACCAGAACAGCTGCCCGGCGTTGGAAATTTCGTAGACGCCCTGGTCGTTCTGTTCGGCGGGCTGGTATGTAGCACCGCAGGCGCAGAAGCCTTCCTTGGTATAATCGCCATGGACGGTCTGTGTAAATTTGCTGTTGGCATATTGGCCGGTAAGGGAATTGCCGCAGTAACGCTCGGCATAGACCACGCTGTGGGTGTTGTCCCACACGGGGTAGGCGTCGCCTTCCTCGCCCAGGGTCTGGTACCAGGCGGGGGCTTCGCTGGTGGAGCCGTTGAGCAGGTAGCACACCTCGCCGGAGGCAAACTGGTCGACGATTTTGGCTTCCACCTTGTCCGAAGTGCCGCTGTCGAGGCCGATGCCGTCGCCGGCGTAAGCGGTATCCAGCCAGCAGCAGTTGGTGACGGTGCCGGCGTTCTCGCCGCAGACGCCGCCCACAGAATCGCCGCTGCTGTCGACCACGCCGGTGGTGTAACAGCCGGTGACGGTGCCGTAGTTGAGGTTGTAGCCGCAGACGCCGCCCACACAGTCGCTGCCGCTGACCGCGCCGGTGTTGGTGCAGTTTTGGATGGTGCCGTCGTTGCTGCCGCAGACGCCGCCCACATAATTGTTTTCGTTTTCGACCGCGCCGGTGTTGGTGCAGTTGGCGATGGTGCCAAAGTTGTAGCCGCAGACGCCGCCCACCCAAGCAAAGCCTTTGACCTTGCCGGTGTTGGTGCAGTTTTGGATAGTGCCGCCGTCGTTGAAGCCGCAGACGCCGCCCACATTGCCGCTGTTGTTGCCAATGGCCGAGCAGNNGATGGTGTGGCTAGCGCCGTCAAAGGTGCCGGTGTATCGGTTGCTATTGCTGCCCATGGGGGTCCAGGTTTTGCCGCCGGGGATGGTGATGTCGGTGGTCAGCACCGCGCTGGCGGCGGCGTTTTTCTCGACATCCGTGCCGATGATATCGGTGTCCCCGTTGACCAGCGCCGCAAACCAGAACAGCTGACCGGCGTTGGTGATCTGGTAAACGCCCTGGTCGTTCTGTTCGGCGGGCAGGTACTGGCCGCAGACGCAGAAACCCTTTGCATCAAAAGAATGGACGCTCTCCTCAAAGGGGGTGTTGGCGTATTGGCCGGTAAGGGACGCGCCGCAATAACACTGGGCATAGACCACGCTGTGGATGCTGTCCAGCACGGGGTAGGCGTCGTCGCCCAGGGTCTGGTACCAGGCGGGGGCTTCGCTGGTGGAGCCGTTGAGCAGGTAGCACACCTCGCCGGAGGCAAACTGGTCGGCGGTTTTGCTGGCGGCTTCGCCGCTGCCGGAGCCGATGCCGGCGTTGGCGGTATTTTCCAGCCAGTAGCAGTTGGTGACGGTTTTGTTGTTTTCGCCGCAGATACCGCCCGCCGTGTTGCCGGTGACTGTGCCGATGCTGTAGCAGTTTTGAATGTTGCCTGCCTGATTGTGGTTTTCGCCGCAGATGCCGCCCACGTTGGCGCCGCCGGTGATGTCGCCGCTGTTCCAGCAGTTGGTGAGGGTGACATCCCCGAAGCCGCAGATGCCGCCAACACGATCACCGCTGCTGGTGACATTGCCGGTGTTGATGCAGTTTTGCAGGGTGGTGTCCTCTACGCCATGGTCGATATAGCCGACGATGCCGCCCACGTGGCGCTGGCCGCCGCCGGCAACCGCACCGCTGTTGGTGCAGCCGGTGAGGGAGGTCTTGGAGTAACCGCAGATGCCGCCCACCGTTTCGGCGTCGCTGTTGGTCACCGCGCCGGTGTTGGTGCAGTTTTGCAGGGTGCCCAGGTTGTGGCCGCAGATGCCGCCCAGGTCGCCCTTGCCGGTGACCGCGCCGTTATTGGTGCAGTTTTCAATGGTGCCTGCGTTGTTCCAGCCGCAGATGCCGCCGGTATACTTGCCGCCGGTGATCTGGCAGGTTTCGCCCAGGGTCAGGCCCTTGATGGAGCCCGTGCCCAGGTAGCCCACAAAGCCCTGGTACTGGCTGGTGCTGTTGACGACCAGACCGTTGATGGTGTGGCTAGCGCCGTCAAAGACGCCGTTGTAGGGGGTGGTATTGCTGCCGATGGGGGTCCAGGTGCGGCCGTCGGGGATGGTGATGTCATTCATCAGCACCGCGCTGGCGTCGGGGTTCTGCGCCTCAAACTCGGCGTGGGTTTTGTCCCCGTTGACCAGCGCCGCAAACCAGAAGAGGTTGCCGGCGTTGGTGATCTGGTAGACGCCTGCCTCATTCTGTTCGGCGGGCTGGTATGCAGCACCGCAGGCGCAGAAGCCTTCCTCGGTATACTTGCCATGGACAATCTGTGTAAATTCGCTGTTGCCATATTGGCCGGTAAGGGAATCGTCGCAGTAAAACTCGGCATAGACCACGCCGTGGGCGCTGTCCAGCACGGGGCAGGTGTCGGTGCTTTCGTCCAGGTTCTGCCGCCAGACGTTGTCATCGCTGGAAGTGGAGCCGTTGAGCAGGTAGCACACCTCGCCGGAGGCGAACTGCTCGGTGGTCTTGGATTCCGTCGTGTCGGTGCCGTTGCCGATGCCGGCGCCGGCGGTGCCTTCCAGCCAGTAGCAGTTGGTGATGGTGCTGCCGCTGTTGCCGCCGCAGATGCCGCCCGCATAACTGAGCAAGCTCCCAGAACCAGCGTCGACGCTGCCGGTGTTGAAGCAGTTTTCGATTGTGCCGCCCATAGCATTCCCGCAGATGCCGCCCGCATAACTGAAAAAGCTCCCAGAACCAGCGACGCTGCCGGTGTTGGCGCAGTTCTGGATGGTACCGTAGTTGGTGCCGCAGATGCCGCCTGCATACTGTGTTGCCGTGGTTGTGACGGTGACGTCGCCGCGGTTGATGCAGTTCTGGATGGTACCGTCGTTGCTGTTATAGCCGCAAATACCGCCCGTATACAGCAGAGCCACTTCGGTGGCGGTGGCGGTAATGGAGCATTGCTCGCCCAGGGTCAGGTCTTTGATGGTGCCGTTCAGATAGCCCACAAAGCCTGTATACGCGTCGCCACTGGCAGTTATCTCTTGGTTCACCACCAGGTTGTTGATGGTGTGACCCGCGCCGTCAAAGGTGCCGGTGTAGGCTCCAGATAGGTCGCTGCCGATGGGGGTCCAGGTGTTGCCCGCGGAGATGGTGATGTCGTTCATCAGCATCGCGCTGGCCGCGGCGTTCTGTGCGGTGCCGTCGGTCAGCGTGCCGTTGACCAGCCCGGCAAACCAGAACAGTTCCTCCTCGGTGAAGATCTGGTAGGGGGCTCCGATGACGCCGCTGCCACTGGGTTTGCTGGGGGTAATGTCCAGCGCTTCGACCCCTTCCGCCTCGCCGGCCGCGAACAGGCTGGGCGCGGAGGCCGGTTCCGACGCGGTCGTGTCGTCGGGCGCAGTCGTGTCGTCGGGCGCGGTCGTGGCGTCGGGCACGGTCGTGGCGTCGGGCGTGGTCGTGGCGTCGGGCGCGGTCGTGGCGTCGGGCGCAGTCGTGGCGTCGGGCGCAGTCGTGGCGTCCGGCGTGGTCGTGGCGTCGGGCGTGGTCGTGGCGTCCGGGGCGGGGGTCTCCGCCTCGGTGGTGATGACAACGCCGTTGCCCCCGCCCACCAGGTCGTCGGCATACGCCGGGACCGGGGCCGAGCCAAACAGCATGGCCAGCGCCAGTGCGGCGCTCAACAGTCGCTTTTTCATGTACTTCCTCCTGACTTGCTATTAAGAAAGACCCGCAAAGGGTCAGGGATCGATCAGATGCAGCCGCTGGGCGGCGGCCTTGACCTGGCTGCGGCGGGTGACCTGCAGCTTGTCCAGAATATGGCTGACATGGGTCTTGGCCGTGGACATGCGGATGTTCAGCGCGGCGCAGATCTCGCTGTTGGAATGCCCGGCGCAGATCAGGCGCAGCACCTGCATTTCGGCTTCGGATATGGGCGCGCGCAGCAGCCGCGTGGGGGAAAGAAAGTCCGGGTAACATGTGGCCTGCATGCGCGCGGCCGCCAGCACCCGGTCCAGAAAGGCGCGGTCGCCTTTCCAGGCGCAGGCTTCCAGCACGGGCAGCACCGCTGCGCCGTATTGGCCGATGCTGCGCACAAAACCAAACTCGCGGGCGGTGTCCAGCGCCGCGCGCATGTGGTCCCGCCAGCCCGGCGCGGACAGCCGCTGCCCGGCAATGGCCCGCAGCACGTTCATGGAAATGCTGTCTATGTAGCGCCGGCACAGCGTAAAGTAGGGTTCCAGCGGCGCCAGCGTGAACAGCGCGCCCTGGGGGTCCCCCATCGCCAGCTGCGCCATGGCCTGGGTCAGGTACTGGTAGCGCTTGAGCGTCTGCATGTTCTGGGGGTTGCGGGGCGCTTTGTCCCGGTACCACAGCGCGGCGGTGTCGTTGTTGCCCTGCCGCAGGGCAATGCGGCAAAGCATGGCGTCCAGGTTGGGCAAAAAGCGGGTCTCTTCGCGCTGGACAAACCGCGCGCGCAGGTCCAGCAGCATCTCTTTTGCTTCCTGGGTGTGGCCGGCGTCCATCTGGACCCGGACCAGCAGCCCCACCGCCGCGAATTCGATGTCCGGCGTGCCGTCCCGGCGGATGTGGTCCAGGATGGCCAGCAGTTTCATGACCCGGTCGCGCACGTCCTCGCCTTTTTCGAACTTGCTTTCGGCAATGGCGCAGTCCGCCAGGCCCACGCCGTCCTTGCCCAGCACGGCCTCCACCGGCAGGCGCAGCGAGTTGTACAGCAGGGTGTCCCGCTTGCTCCAGGGGGAGAAATCCTTGCCGCCGTTCATCAGGCTGGGCAGGGTGCTGGTGACCGAAAAGGCAGGCAGGCGGATCTCTTTGGCGCGCAGCAGCGCAAATACCTTGGGGAACAGGTCCGCCATGCCTTCCACCCCGCGCTGGGGCAAGGCGATGTCCAGCCAGGCCAGGCGGCCCCGGATCTCTTTGATGTCGGGGTCGTCCGTGCGGCGGTTGCGGTCCCGCAAGGCGGCGTACCACCGCTCGCTGCCGTCCATGTCCATGCGCATGGCGCACAGCATGCTCATGGCCTGCATCAGGGCCGGGCTTTGCAGCACCCGGGCTTCGGGCAGGGCGCGGTAGTAGGGTTCCATCTCCAGGTAATGGCCCATGCCGGGGTGCATTTCGGCGTTTTTGGCCAGCAGCTCGGACACCTTGGCCGTGTCGCCGCTTTTGGTGTAAAATTCCAGCGCGGGGCCGTATTCTTCGTTCAGCTCGTAGTACAGCGCGCCCCGGTCGTACAGGCTGCGGCGCTGTTCCTCGGTGCATTGCTGGGCCAGCTCCCAGCGCAAAAACTGCCGGAAGATCGGCCAGAAGCGGTATGCCTTCAGCGTTTGCTGGCGCATCATCGTGCTGTCGCGCAGCAAGGCGGCCAGGCGCAGGTTGACGTGGGGGTCCCCGCTGACCAGGCGGGCCAGTTCGGGGGTGATCTCCTCAAAGGGCGAAAGCTCCATCAGCAAACGCCGGGTGGGGGGGTCCAGGCGGCGCAGCACCGAATCTTCATAATACAAAAACAGGTCCCGGCGCACCGCGTCGGAGGTGGCGCGGTCGAAGGGTTCGCCCCGTTCCAGGCGCTGGCCCAGCAGCTCCACCGCCAGGGCATAGCCGTAGGTCTCGGCGTACAGGGCGGTCAGTTCGCCGTCCGTCAGGGTGACGCCGTGTTCCAGCAGCAGCCGGGCGATGGCGTCCGGGTCCAGGGCCAGGTCCTGCCAGGTGAACACCGTCAGCACCCCCGCCGTCTGGAAGGGGATCAGCCACCCGGGCAGCAGCCCGCGGCTGAGCAGCAAAAACTGCCGGTCGGGGCACTCGCGCAGCAAGGCGCGCACCTCTTTTTGCTGGGCCTCGTCGGTCAGGTCCTGGAAATCGTCCAGGATCAGGGTGTTCCAGCGCTCGGTGCGGGCGGGCAGGGCAAAACGGGGGTCGCGGGCGCACCGATACTGCACGCCCTTGCCGCCCGCCAGGGTCCGGGCGGCGCAGGTCTTGCCGAACCCGCTGGGCGCACTGAAAAAGACCGCCCGGCAGCTGCCGGCAGCGCTCTTGTATTTTTGTTGCAATGTCTGGGTCAAAACGATCGCCATAACAGATCTCCCGCCGCGGGATGCCGGGCCGCGGCCGGCGCGCGGGCCATGATCCCGGCTGCGCGTGCCATTTTCGGTGCTCGGATTCACAATTCATACCATTCTATCATTTGAGGCGACCCTTGTAAATCGGTCGAAAGTATGATTCCTGCCCCTGTTTTTTATCCTTCCCCGACGTTTGACGCCTTTTTTTGCCCTCAGGGCGTCCGTCCCACGGCCAATTGGGGGCGCATCCCGGCCGGGGGCGCGCAAACGCGTTTTTGTAAAAAACGCTCGGACCGGGCCGCAATCGCCCCGGCGGGACCGGCGCGGGCGGCAAATTGATTTTTGGGCCCGGATGCGGTATGATAGGGGCAAAATTCGGGTCGGGACCGACCGGGGGAACGGGTGGACTATGAACATTTTTGTGGCGCTGCTGGTGCTGGCGGCCCTGCTGGGCATCGCGGACAAGGCGGCGGGGGGCAAGCTGGGCCTGGCGGACGGGTTCGACCGGGGCATCGGGCAGATGGGGCCGCTGTGCGTGTCCATGTCGGGGTTTTACTGCGCGGCCACCTGCCTGTGCGCCTTCTGGATGCAAAGCGGGGCGGCCCCCGCCGCCGACGGCTGGTTTGACCCGTCGCTGCCCGTGTGCCTGGTGCTGGCCGTGGACATGGGCGGGTGGAACGCCGCCAGCCAGATGGCCGCCGACCCCGGCATGGCCGCCTTTACGGGGCTGCTGACGGCCTCGACGGTGGGGTGCCTGGTCAGCTTTTCCATGCCGGTGGCGGTGGGCTTCCTGCACGGGGAGGAGATCGCCGACTTCATGCAGGGGGTCCTCTGGGGCGTGCTGGCCCTGCCCTTTGGGCTGGCGGCCGGGGGTCTGGTGCTGGGGCTGGAGCTGTTGCCCCTGGCCCGCAACCTGGCCCCGGTGGCGGCGCTGTGCGCGGCGCTGGCCCTGCTGCTGGCCCTGGCCCCCGGGGCCACGGGGCGCTTTTTTGCGGGGCTGGGCACGGTGGTGCACGCGCTGGGCATCCTGGCCTTCGGCGCGGTGGCGGCGGCGATCTTTTTCCCCGGGGTGGTGCCCATCCCCACCGACCTGGCCGCCGAGGCCATGCTGACCGTGCTGCGCATCACGGTGGTGGTGTGCGGGGCCAACATCCTGTGCGATTTGGCCCTGGCCCGCCTGGGCGACGCCCTGCGCCGGGCCGCCGGGCGGCTGGGCGTGACCCCCACGGCCATGGTGGGGCTGGCGGCGTCGGCCATTTCCAGCATTTCCATGCTGCCCAGCTTCAAGCAGATGGACCCCAAGGGCCGGGCGCTGAACGCGGCCTTCTGCGCGGGCGGGGCCTACGTGCTGGGGGGTCAGCTGGCCTTTGTGGCGTCGGTGAGCGGCGGGCGGCAGACGGCGGCCTTCCTTGTGTGCAAGCTGCTGGCCGGGGCGCTGGCCGTGGTGTTTGCGGCCGCGGCCTGGCGGCGCGGGGCGCGGCGGTAACTCGCCCCGTTGCCCGGTAACGGCTTGCGGCGGTAACCTGACAACCCCTCAGTCAGCCTGCCGGCTGACAGCTCCCCTTACACAGGGGAGCCTTGGGGTGCTGCCACCTTGCATGCCTCCCCTGTGTAAGGGGAGGTGTCAGCGAAGCTGACGGAGGGGTTGGTAACTTTGCCACGATGCCCGTTACCGGGCCGCCTGCCGTCCCCTTCTTGACTTTTGTGCGCCGGGGCGCTATACTGCTATGGTACGCTGTTTTTGACCGCGCCGGGCTCGCCCCGGCGCTTTTTCGGGAAAGGATGTCCCCCATGCCCCACTCTGCGCCTTCCGCCTCCGCCCGCATCGCTCTGCCCCCCTTTGTGCGGTTCGCGGCGTCCTCCCTGTCCTCCAGCCTGGTGGACCTGGGGGCCTTCGCCCTGCTGTGCGCCGTGCTGCGCCCCCGCATGGGCGACACCGCCGCCATCCTGGCAGCCACCATCATCGCCCGGGTGCTGTCCTCGCTGTGCAATTACCTGATCAACTACTTCCTGGTGTTCCGCAGCCACCGCTCCCACGGCCGGTCCGCCAGCCTGTACACCCTTATCACGGTGCTCAAGACCCTGGCCAGCGGCCTGCTGGTGGCCGCCCTGGTGGGCGTTTTGCCCGCCGGCACCCCCGAACTGGCCGCCAAGATCCCCGTGGACGTGGCTTTGTTCTTTGTGAACTACCTGGCCCAGAAACTTCTGGTGTACTGATCCCCCGCACCCCCAAAAGGCCAAAGCGCCCCCGCCGTTGCCACGGCGGGGGCGCTTTTTGGTCGGGGTCTTATTCGGGGAACACGTACCGCCGCAGCTCGCAGTTGCCGATGCCGAAGGCCGCGTACTCCTGGTTGGTCATGCTGCAAAAATAGGAGTGCACCACCCGGGCAATGCCGTTGTGGGCCACCAGCAGGCAGGTGTCGGGGCTTTGGCGCAGCTTGTCCAGCAGGGCGTAGATGCGCGCGGCCACCCGCAGCATGCTTTCGCCGCCGCCGAAATCGTCGGCAAAACGGCCCTTGGCCGCCGCGAACTCCGCCCCGTCCCGGGGCGTGCCCTCAAACCGGCCGAAGTTCTGCTCGATGAGCCGGGGCTCCACCGTCAGGGGCAGGCCGGCGCCGTGGGCGACGGCCCGGGCCGTGTCCGCCGCCCGGGACAGGGGCGAACACAAAATGCGGTCGATGGGCAAATGCCCGGCCGCGATGGCCCGGCCCAGCTCGGCGGCCTGGGCCCGGCCCAGGTCGGTCAGGGGGCTGTCGGTGGCGCCGCAGATCTTGTTTTCCACATTCCAGACAGTCTGGCCGTGGCGGGTAAAATACAACTCGTGGGCCATGGGGTCCCTCCTTGGGTTTGATGGGCTCACAGTTCCAGCCCGGCGCGGCGGGCGGCGGTGATGCGGTGCAGGCGCTCGGCCATGACCACCATGCCCGCCAGAAACACCGCCAGATACCACGGGTACAGCCCCACCCACACATACTGGGCCAACAGGCCGAACAGCGGGGGCATCAGGCAGCTGCCCACGTAGGCGCAGGCCATTTGCAGGCCGGTCATGCTCAGGGACAGCTCCCGCCCGAAGTTGGCCGGGGTCTCGTGGATGATGCTGGGGTAGATGGGCGCGCAGCCCAGCCCCACCGTGATGAGCCCCGCGAACAGCACCCCGTCCCCGGCAGGCAGCAGGATCAGCGCCAGGCCCAGGGCGATGAGACCCTGGCCCAGGCGGATCATGTTCTGGTCGGTGACCTTATAGGTCAGGAAGCCGCTGGCCCCCCGCCCGATGGTGATGCCCAGGTAAAACAGGCTGGCCCAGGACGCGGCCGTGCCGGCGTCGATGCCCCGCACCAGCGTGCAGTAGCTGGCCGCCCACATGCCGGCGGTGGCTTCCAGCCCGCAGTAGCAGAAAAAGCAGGTCACCACTTCCCGCACGCCGGGCATGCGCAGCAGTTCGCGGATGGGCCGGGCTTCGGGTTCGGCCCCGGGCACCGCGCCGGGGTTCTGCTTCCACAGACGCAGGCTGGCCAGCAGCAGAGCAGTGAGAAGGATCTGCGCCAGGGCGATGATGCGGTAGCCGTCCTGCCACACGCCCCCCGTCAGGGCCCAGCCCATGACGGCGGGGCCCACGGTGGCCCCCACGCCCCACATGCAGTGCAGCCAGCTCATGTGGCGGCTCTCGTAATGCAGGGCCACATAGCTGTTGAGGGCGGCGTCCACACTGCCGGCCCCCAGGCCGTAGGGCACGGCCCACAGGCACAGCTGCCAGAACGCCCCGCTGAGGGAAAAGCCCAGCAGCGCCAGGGCCGTAAGCAGCACGCTGTACGCCGTGACCCGCCCGGTGCCCAGCGCCGCGGTGACGCGGGCGCTGACCAGGCTGGAAATGATCGTGCACCCGGCAATGATCATGGACACGATGCCCGCCCAGGACAGCTGGGCCCCCAGCGCCCCGTACATGCTGGGCCAGGCGGCCCCCAGCAGGGCGTCAGGCAGACCCAGGCTGATGAAGGCCAGATAGATGATGGGCAACAAAAGAGAAGCCATAGGCGATACCTCTGCCATTATAATAGGGTAAGCGGGGACCGGGTCCCGGTCCCCCACCCCCGCATTATAGCACGAAACCCGCCGGATGCAAGCGCCCCGCCCCCGGGCTTCGGCATCGCCGCCCGAGCATGACATGAATTTGTTTCACTTTACAAATCAATTCCATTCAACTATAATCGTGCCTATACGCTCGACGCTTCAACGGCGAAGCAGGAAAGCGGCCCCGCCTTTGGCGTCGGGCCGCTTTCCTGCCCATCCGAGGGGGCGGCGGGACCTATAAGGGGAGGAAGTCTATGCTGACGCTTGACAAGATCTATCACGCCGCCTTCGTTTTGCGGGACGTGGCACGCCGCACCGACCTGATCGCGGCGCCGCGCCTGGGCACCGACGCGGAACTGTACCTGAAAACCGAGAATTTGCAGGTCACCGGCAGTTTCAAGCTGCGGGGGGCCTATTACAAGATCAGCCAGCTCAACGAGGAGGAGCGGGCCCACGGCGTGATCGCCTGTTCGGCGGGCAACCACGCCCAGGGCGTGGCGCTGGCGGCGACGCGGCTGGGCATCCCCAGCGTGGTGTGCATGCCGGACGGCGCGCCCATCATGAAGGTGGAGAGCACCAAGCGCCTGGGCGCCCGGGTGGAGCTGGTCAAGGGCACCTACGACGACGCCCATGACCGGGCCGTGGAATTGCAGAAGGAGACGGGCATGACCTTCATCCACCCCTACGACGACGAGCTGGTCATGGCCGGGCAGGGCAGCATCGGGCTGGAAATTTTGGACCAGCTGCCCGACGTGGAGGCCATCGTGGTGCCCATCGGGGGCGGCGGGCTGATCGCGGGGGTGGCCATGGCGGTGAAGAGCCTGCGCCCCGACGTGAAGGTCTACGGCGTGCAGGCCGCGGGCGCGGCCAGCATGTACCGGGCCTACCACGACCATACCTACGAGACATTGGACCACGTGGACACCTTTGCCGACGGCATCGCGGTGAAGACCCCGGGCGAAGCCACCTTTGAGCTGGTGGAAAAGTACGTGGACGACATCGTCACGGTGAGCGAGGACGAGATCGCCGCCGCCATTTTGTCCCTGATGGAGAACCAGAAGCTGGTGGCCGAGGGCGCGGGGGCCACCCCCGTGGCCGCCGCCTTGTTCGGCAAGCTGCCCTTGGCGGGCAAAAAGACCGTGTGCCTGATCTCGGGGGGCAACATCGACGTGAACATCCTGTCCCGGGTCATCACCCGCGGGCTGGTGATGAGCGGGCGCACGGCCAACCTGATGATCGCCTTGGAGGACAAGCCCGGCCAGCTGCTGCGGGTGTCGGACATCGTGTCCTCCTGCGGGGCGAACATCGTGGCCGTGCACCATGACCGGGGCGACACGAACATGGCCATCACCAGCTGTTTCCTGAAGCTGGGGCTGGAGACCCGGGACGCCGCCCAGATCGAGCAGATCAAGACCCGCCTGACCGAGGAAGGGTTTGTGCTGGTCAGCGAGAGGGCGTAAGCCGGGGGCTTTTGGAGCGTCCGGCCCCCCAAGGCTCCCCTGTGCAAGGGGAGCTGTCAGCCGCCAGGCTGACTGAGGGGTTGTCAACTTTGCGCCGTTGCCCGTTACCGGATCGTATGCC
Source organism: Faecalibacterium sp. UBA1360 (assembly GCA_002306375.1). Taxonomy (GTDB): domain Bacteria; phylum Bacillota; class Clostridia; order Oscillospirales; family Ruminococcaceae; genus Gemmiger. The sequence goes on along the minus strand of DBRU01000056.1, from coordinate 10,261 downwards.
GTTCGCCCTGCATTGTAGGGACGGGACTTGTCCCGTCCGGGGATGTTTGCGCCAGCGCAAGGCCCCACGGACGGAATGAATTCCGTCCCTACGAACCAGGGCGAACAAACGCCGGAACGGGAAGGGCAAGCAGCCGCCTGCCAAGAAGCAACCAACCAAAAAACGCCCCGGCTCCCGCCGGGACGCAAACGGTATGGTGTTTTACAGCCGCACCCCCGCCGCCAGCAGCTCGATGAACTGCTTGGCCACCCGGGGGCTGCGCCCGCCGGCCCGCAGGGCGAAGGCCTCGGCCCGCATGAACAGCTGGTCCGAGGGCATCTGCACGCCGTAGCGCACGGCCAGCTCCAGCAAAATGGACTCGTACAGCGCCTTGTCCGGCCGTTGGAAGGTCACGGTCAGCCCGAACCGGGCCGACAAGCTCATGAGCTCCTGCCGGGTATCCCCTTCGTGGATGTCGTCCCCCGTACGGTCGCTGAGCCGCTCCTTGACCAGGTGGCGGCGGTTGGAGGTGGCGTACACCGCCACGTTGTGGCTGCGCCCGCCCACGCTGCCTTCCAGAATGGCCTTGAGCGCCGCAAAGTTGTCGTCGTTGGCCGCAAAGCTCAGATCGTCGATGAACAAAATGAACTTCAGCGGGTTGTCGGCCAGCTCGTCCATCAGGGCGGGCATCTGGTACAGCTGGTGCTTTTTCACCTCCACCAGGCGCAGGCCCCGGGGGGCGTACTCGTTGGCGATGGCCTTCACCGTGCTGGACTTGCCGGTGCCCGCGTCGCCGTACAGCAGCACGTTGGCCGAGGGCAGCCCCGCCAGCAGCGCTTCGGTGTTGGCAATGATCTTTTCCCGCTCCCGCTCATAGCCCGGCAGGTCGGCCAGGCGCTGGGGGTCGGGCCAGCGCACCGGCGTCAGCGCGCCGTCGGTCAGGGTGAACACGTGGTGGGTGGCAAACATGCCAAAGCCCTTTTGCCCCACGTCCGCCCGCCGGGCCCGGTAGGCGGCGGCGTAATCCACCGCCCGCACCTTCCAGGGCGGGGGCAGCAAATTGGCCAGGGCGTCCGACCCGGTCAGCCCGGCCAGCACGTCCTCCAGCGTCATGGACCCCGCCGCCTGCAAGGCGGCCAGCTCGGCGGCCAGGCAGGCTTCGGCCACTTCCCCCGCGCCGCCCGGCGTCAGGCCCCGGCGCATGCACAGGTTGTCGTCGTTCAAAACGATGTCCAGCAAAACGTCGCTCCACACCTCGCCCCGGGGCAGCAGCGCGGCTTCAAATTCCGCTGCGGCCCCCGCCAGGGCGGCGGCGTCCCCCGTATAGGCCCCGGCCTCGCGCAAGAGCGCCCGGAACCGGACCACGAGTTCGTCCCGCAGCACCCCGCGCAGCACCACCAAAGACCCCAGCCGGGCCGAAAGTTCACGAACCGTCATGTAAAAT
>DBRU01000056.1:353-8833 GCA_002306375.1 Faecalibacterium sp. UBA1360 | reverse complement strand
GTTCGGCCGCCGGTGTGCAAGCATTTGTGGAAATTGACAAAATCCTGTTGACACCGGGCAGAAAATGCGGTACAATCCTATATACACTTTATCGAGCTAAACTGCGAGGAAGGGAACGAGTAACGCCCCCTTGCCGCCCTGAAGAGAGCCGCCGGCTGGTGCAAGGCGGTGGGCGGGCCGGGCGCGAAGTCCTCCCGGAGCAGGCCCGGCGAACCCCCAGTAACCGGACCCGGCGGCACCCGTTACCGTGCAGGGCTTTGTCAGAAGCCCGTGAGTGGGTGTGCCAGACGGCACATCAAGAAGAGTGGTACCGCAGAGCGCCTTTCCGGCCTTTGTCTCTTGGCATACAGGAGACGAAGGCCGTTTTTTATTTCTTCCGATGTTGCGCGCGCCCCTTGCCGCACGGCGCGCCAGACCATTCCAGCGGCAGATGAAAGGAGTGTCCACCATGCTTTTGACCGGCTCCCAGATCTTTGTCGAAGTTCTGATCGAACAGGGCGTTGACATCCTGTTCGGGTATCCCGGCGGTGCGGTGCTGAACCTGTACGACGAATTGTATAAAAGTTCCGACCGCATCCAGACCGTACTGACCGCCCACGAACAGGGCGCCGCCCACGCGGCGGACGGCTACGCCCGGGCCACGGGGCGCACCGGCGCGGTGCTGGCCACCAGCGGCCCCGGCGCCACCAACCTGGTCACCGGCATCGCCACCGCGTACATGGACAGCGTGCCCATGGTCGCCTTTACGGGCAACGTGGCCACCAGCCTGATCGGGCGGGACAGCTTCCAGGAAGCCTACATCGAAGGCATCACCCTTCCCATCACCAAGCACAACTACACGGTGCGCAAGGTCGAGGACCTGGCCGACACCATGCGCAGCGCCTTCCGCATCGCCCAGAGCGGCCGCAAGGGCCCCGTGCTGGTGGACATCCCCAAGGACGTCACGGCCAACAAGTGCGAGTTCACCCCCAAATCCGCCGAGCTCATCCGCACCGTGACCCGGGTGGATGAAGAGGAAGTGCTGGAAGCCGCCGAGCTCATCAACAAGGCCGAGCGCCCCATCGTCTACTTCGGCGGCGGCGTGCGCAGCGCGGCGGGCTGCCAGCCCCTGCGGGCCTTGCTGCAAAAGGCCGGCATCCCCGCCACCCACACCCTGATGGCCGCCGGCGTGCTGGGCTACGGCGAGCCCCACAACCTGGGCATGCTGGGCATGCACGGCGGCTACGCGGCCAACAAGGCCGTGGCCGAGGCCGACCTGGTCATCGCCGTGGGGACCCGCTTCTCCGACCGGGTGGCGCTCAACCCCGGCACCTTCGCCAAAAAGGCCAGGATCATCCAGATCGACATCGACCCCAGCGAGATGGGCAAGAATGTGGACATCGACCTGTCCATCGCCGGGGACGCCGCCTACGTGCTGCAGGCGCTTTTGCCCCACATCCAGCCCACCGAGCACAAGCTGTGGATGGAACAGATCCGCGCCTGGCAGAAGGTGGACTACCACCCCCAGGACAGCGACACCGAACTGCGCCCCCACCAGCTGATCGCCGAGCTGTGCCGCCAGGCCGGCCCCGAGGCCGTCTACGTCACCGACGTGGGCCAGCACCAGATGTGGGCCGCCCAGTACCTGCACCACACCAAGAGCCGCGGCTTTTTGACCAGCGGGGGCCTTGGCACCATGGGCTTTGGCTACGGCGCCGCCATCGGCGCCCAGATGGCCCTGGGCCGGGACCAGCGGGTCATCATGCTCACCGGCGACGGGTCCTTCCACATGAACCTCAACGAAGGCTGCACCGCCGTGAGCTATCATCTGCCCATCATCACCATCATCTTCAACAACCAGGTGCTGGGCATGGTCCGCCAGTGGCAGACCAGCTTCTATGAAGGGCGCTACTCCAGCACCGACCCCCACCGCCAGACCGATTTCGCCAAAGTGGCCGAGGGCTTCGGCGCCAAGGGTTACCGCGCCGCCACCCCCGCCGAGTTCTCGGCGGCCCTGGCCGACGCCATGAAGCAGGACGGCCCGTGCTGGATCGACTGCCGCATCGGCAAGGACGAACGGGTGCTGCCCATGATCCCGGGCGGCGGCGACATCGACGACATCATCATGGAATAAATCAAAGGAGGGACCCACATGAAAAAGGAAACCGTCAGCGGCCCGCCCGCCGACCGCCGCCGTGTCATCAGCCTGCTGGTGGACAACCAGAACGGCGTTCTGGCCCGTGTGTCCAGCCTGTTCTGCCGCCGTGGCTTCAACATCGACAGCCTGACCGTGTCGGCCACCAACGACCCCGCGGTCAGCCGCATCACCATCGCCACCCACGGCCGGGACGCCGAGATCGAGCAGCTGCTGCTGCAGACCGCCCGCCTCGAAGTGGCCCGCCAGGTGTTCGAGCTCAACGCCGACAACAGTTTGCAGCGGGAGCTGCTGCTGCTGAAAGTCGCCTGCGACACCCGCAACCGCGCCGAACTGCGGGAGATCTCCTCCATTTACAAGGCCAAGATCATCGACCTGTCCCCCGACAGCATGGTGTTTGAACTGACCGGCAAGCCCGAAAAGATCAACGCCTTTTTGAAGATGTTCGACGGCTACGACGTGCTGGAGCTCTGCCGCACCGGCGTCACCGCCCTGGAGCGGGGCGGCATGCACCAGCACATGCAAAAGGCGCCCCAGGAGGTGCGCGCCGCCCAGTTCCCCCTGCCGGGCAACCGCTGCCCCGCGCCCTGACCCCGTTTCCACGGAAAGTATATCCGTCGCAATAAAAAACAAATTGTATTCAGTAAAGGAGTAATGTTCCCATGGCCATCAACAAGTATTACGATTCCGACTGCAACCTGGGCATGCTGGACGGCAAGACCGTCGCCGTCATCGGCTTCGGCAGCCAGGGCCACGCCCATTCCGAAAACCTGGCCGAGAGCGGCGTCAACGTCGTCGTCGGCCTGCGCGAAGGCTCCGCCCACTGGGAAAAGGCCGCCAAATTCGCCGAGACCCATGAAAACTTCAAGGTCCTGCCCGTGGAGGAGGCCGCCAAGGCCGGCGACGTGGTCATGATGCTGGTGCCCGACGAGCTGTGCGCCGACATCTACAACAAGCAGGTCGCCCCCTACATGACCGAGGGCAAGGCCCTGGCCTTCGCCCACGGCTTCAACATCCACTTCAAGACCATCGTGCCCCCGGCCAACGTGGACGTCATCATGATCGCCCCCAAGGGCCCCGGCCACACCGTGCGCAGCCAGTATGTGGAAGGCCACGGCGTGCCCAGCCTGATCTGCGTGGAGCAGGACTACACCGGCAAAGCCAAGGAGATCGCCCTGGCCTACGCCTCCGGCATCGGCGCGGGCCGCGCCGGCATCCTGGAGACCACCTTCAAGGAAGAGACCGAGACCGACCTGTTCGGCGAGCAGGCCGTTCTGTGCGGCGGCGTGTGCGAGCTGATCAAGGCGGGCTTCGACACCCTGGTGGAAGCCGGCTACGCCCCCGAGATGGCCTACTTCGAGACCTGCCATGAGATGAAGCTGATCGTTGACCTGATCAACGAGGGCGGCTTCGGCAAGATGCGGTACTCCATCTCCAACACCGCCGAGTACGGCGACTACCGCACCGGCAAGCGCCTGATCACCGAGGACACCCGCAAGGAGATGAAGAAGGTTTTGACCGAGATCCAGGACGGCACCTTCGCCAGCGAGTTCCTGACCGAGATGAGCCCCAACGGCGGCCGCAAGACCCACTTCCTGGCCCAGCGCCGGGTGCAGAACGACCACCTGATCGAGAAGGTGGGCGCCGAGCTGCGCAAGATGATGAGCTGGCTGAAGAAGTAAGCCCATCCCCATCAAGAGGAAAGAAGGTCATACCCCATGCACAGCGACAACGTCAAAAAAGGGCCCGAGCGCGCGCCCAACCGCAGCCTGTTTTATGCCCTGGGCTACACCCCCGAAGAGCTGGAGCGCCCGCTGATCGGCGTGGTGTCGGCCTACAGCGAGATCGTGCCCGGCCACATGAACCTGGACAAGATCGCCGACGCGGTCAAGGCCGGCATCCGCATGGCCGGGGGCACCCCGGTGCTGATGCCCGCCATCGGCGTATGCGACGGCATCGCCATGGGCCACATCGGCATGAAGTATTCCCTGGCCAGCCGGGAGCTGATCTGCGACAGCGTGGAGACCATGTACATGGCCCACCAGCTGGACGGCCTGGTGCTGGTGCCCAACTGCGACAAGATCGTGCCCGGCATGCTGATGGCGGCGGTGCGCATGGACGTGCCCGCGGTGGTGTGCTCGGGCGGGCCCATGCTGGCGGGCCGCTACGGCGGCGAGGAAGTCAGCCTTTCCAAAATGTTCGAGGCCGTGGGCGCCTACAAGGCCGGGCTCATCGACGACGACCAGCTGGAGGACTGCACCTGCAACTGCTGCCCCGGCTGCGGGTCCTGCTCGGGCATGTACACGGCCAACAGCATGAACTGCCTGTGCGAGGCCATCGGCATCGCCCTGCCCGGCAACGGCACCATCCCCGCCGTGTACGCCAAGCGCCTGCAGCTGGCCAAGCGGGCGGGCATGGCCATCATGGACCTGGTCAACCGGGGCGTCACGGCCCGGCAGATCGTCAACGAGCGGTCCATCCGCAACGCCCTGACCTGCGACATGGCCCTGGGCTGCTCCACCAACACGGTGCTGCACCTGCTGGCCATCGCCTACGAGGCGGGCGTGCCCATTGACCTCAAGCTCTTCAACGAGATCAGCGCCAGGACCCCCAACCTGTGCCACCTGGCCCCCGCCGGTCCCACCCACATGCCCGACCTGTTCGAGGCAGGCGGCATCCCCGCCGTGCAGGCCGAACTGGCCAAGGCGGGCCTGCTGGACCTGGAGGCGCCCACCGTCACGGGCAAGACCCTGGGCGAGAACATCGCCGGGGCGAAGATCCTGAACGAGAAGGCCATCCGGCCCATCAGCGACCCCTACTCGGTCACGGGCGGCTTGCAAATTTTGTGGGGCAACCTGGCCCCCGACGGCTGCGTGGTCAAGCGCAGCGCCGTGGCGCCCGAAATGCAGTGCCACACCGGCCCGGCCCGGGTCTTTGACAGCGAGGAGACGGCCATTGCCGCCATCTATGCCGGCCACATCCACCCCGGCGACGTGGTGGTCATCCGGTACGAGGGCCCCAAGGGCGGCCCCGGCATGCGGGAGATGCTCAACCCCACCAGCGCCCTGGCCGGCATGAAGCTGGACAAGACGGTGGCGCTGATCACCGACGGCCGGTTCTCGGGCGCGTCCCGCGGCGCGGCCATCGGCCATGTCAGCCCCGAGGCCGCCTCGGGCGGGCCCATCCGCCTGGTGCAGGAGGGCGACCCCATCGCCATCGACATCCCCAACGCCTCCATCACGCTGCTGGTAGACGAGGCCGAGCTGGCCCGGCGCGAAGCCGCCTACACCGCCCCCGAGCCCAACGTCAAGTCGGGCTGGCTGGCGCGGTACGCCCGCATGGTGACCTCGGCCAACCTGGGCGCGGTGCTGCGCTGACAGAAATTTTGCCCTTTGCCTGTTCCGGGGCCGCGCCGTGCGGCCCCGGATTTTTTTGTGGGGCGGGATATGGCGTTGGTACAAAAACGGGAGATCGGGCGGGGTTGCCAACCCCTCAGTCGCCTGGCGGCGACAGCTCCCCTTACACAGGGGAGCCTTGGGGTGGCTGCTGCCTTGTATGCCTCCCCTGTGGCAGCGGTGAGTGGGGCGCAGCTTTCTTCCCCATATGCCTCCCCTGTGTAAGGGGAGGTGGGGCGCAGCCCCGGAGGGGTTGTCAACTTGGCGATATTGCCCGTTACCGGGCCGTATGCCGTTTGTCTCGCATTGTAGGGACGGGACTTATCCCGTCCCTACGAACCAGGGCGAACAAGCACCGATACCCAAACGGCAAATCGGGCGGGGTTGCCACCCCCTCAGTCGACTGGCGGCGACAGCTCCCCTTACACAGGGGAGCCTTGGGGTGGCCGCCCCCGCCCCCCTTTGTGCTTGTGCGACAAACCAGCCAAAAAATCTTTTGGAATCTTGTGCTTGTATACACTTTCTCGGCGGCAAAATTTCGTCTATAATGATTGTATACAAGCCCTGCGGCGCAGGGTCCAACATCCGAAAACCAACAGGAGGTCTTTGCGCATGGATATCCGCTATTCCTGCAACCAGCGCGATTTTAAGCGCTACACCACCGACGAGACCCGAGGCGAATTCCTCATCACCGGCCTGTACAAGGCCGACGAGGTCGTGGCCGTGTACAGCCACGTGGACCGCATGGTCACCCTGGGCTGCATGCCCGTGCATGAGGAAGTGTCCATCGACAAGGGCATCGACGTGTGGGCCAACTTCGGCACCCATTATTTCCTGGAACGCCGCGAGATCGGCATGTTCAACATCGGCGACGGCGCCGGCGTGGTCATCGCCGACGGCGTGGAATACCCCATGAACTACAAGGACTGCCTGTACATCACCCAGGGCACCAAGCAGGTCACCTTCAAGAGCGTTGACCCCGAAAAGCCCGCCAAGTTCTACATGGTCTCCGCCCCGGCCCACTGCCGCTACGAGACCAAGCTCATCACCATTGAGGAAGCCGCCAAGCGCCCCCTGGGCACCCTGGAGACCTGCAACAAGCGCACGATCAACCAGTTCATCCACCCCAGCGTGCTCAAGACCTGCCAGCTGTCCATGGGCATGACCTGCCTGGACCCCGGCAGCAACTGGAACACCATGCCCAGCCACACCCACGAGCGCCGCATGGAGATCTACACCTACTTTGAGATCCCCGAAGGCCAGGCCGTCTTCCACATGATGGGCGAACCCACCGAAACCCGCCACATCCTCATGCACAACTACGACGCGGTCATCAGCCCGTCCTGGAGCATCCACAGCGGCGTGGGCACCTCCAACTACACCTTCATCTGGGCCATGGGCGGCGAAAACATGGAGTTTGACGACATGGACAACATCGCCACCACCGACCTGCGCTGAACCGCATCCGCCTTTTTTTCGTACCCTTGCGCCCCCGGGCGCTTCGGATATAGCACAAACAACTTGGGAGGTCATTACAATGTCTGTCTGCACCCCGAAATCCTTTGACCTGACCGGCAAGGTCGCCCTGATCACCGGCGCGTCCTACGGCATCGGCTTCGCCATCGCCACCGCCATGGCCAACTGCGGCGCCACCATCGTCTTCAACGACATCAAGCAGGAGCTGGTCGACAAGGGCCTGGCCGCCTACAAAGAGGCCGGCATCGACGCCCACGGCTATGTCTGCGACGTCACCAACGAGGACGCCGTCAACGCCATGGTCGCCAAGATCACCGAGGAAGTGGGCCACATCAACGTGCTGGTCAACAACGCCGGCATCATCAAGCGCATCCCCATGTGCGAGATGAGCGCCGCCCAGTTCCGTCAGGTCATCGACGTGGACCTGAACGCCCCCTTCATCGTTGCCAAGGCCGTCATTCCCGACATGATCGCCCAGGGCGGCGGCAAGATCATCAACATCTGCTCCATGATGAGCGAGCTGGGCCGCGAGACCGTCTCCGCCTACGCCGCTGCCAAGGGCGGCCTGAAGATGCTGACCAAGAACATCGCCTCCGAGTACGGCGAGTTCAACATCCAGTGCAACGGCATCGGCCCCGGCTACATCGCCACCCCGCAGACCGCGCCCCTGCGTGAGATCCAGCCCGACGGTTCCCGTCATCCCTTCGACCAGTTCATCATCGCCAAGACCCCGGCCGGCCGCTGGGGCGAAGCCGAGGATCTGGGCGGCCCCGCCGTGTTCCTGGCTTCCGAGGCGTCCGACTTCGTCAACGGCCTGATCCTGTACGTGGACGGCGGCATCCTGGCCTACATCGGCAAGCAGCCCGGCTGATCCCGCTGACCCCACCCCATAAAGCAAGCCCCCTCCCGTTTCGGGAGGGGGCTTTTTTGTGCCCGGGCAGCGGGGCAAAACCGGCAGCTCGGGCAGGGGTCACAACCCCTCAGGCGCCTTCGGCGCCAGCTCCCCTTGCACAGGGGAGCCTTGGGGCACTGCCACCTTGCATGCCTCCCCTGTGTAAGGGGAGGTGCCGCGCAGCGGCGGAGGGGTTGTCAACTTTTCCACGTTGCCCGTTACCGGCTCGCCTGCCGCCCGCCCCGCCATACACAAACCCGCCCCGGGCGGCCTGGGGCCGCCCGGGGCGGAAGGGTTGCGGAGTTTATTCGATGGTGATGGTCCAGGCAAAGGTCTTGGTCTGGCCCGGGGCCAGTTCCTCGTGCCTGCCTGCCTCGTTGACGCTGTTGGCCCAGCCGTTCCAGGGCTCCATGCACACAAAGCGCTCGGCGTCCTGCTGCCACAGCACGCCCTTGCCGAAGGCTTCTTCGTCAAAGGCCACCGTGACCTTGTGGCCGTTGCCCGCGTCGGTGAGGACCATGGGGCTCTTGACGCCGGTGAGCAGCCGGATGGAATCCGCCGACCCTTCCTTGCGGGTCAGGGT
>DBRU01000056.1:0-264 GCA_002306375.1 Faecalibacterium sp. UBA1360 | reverse complement strand
GTCAGGGCCAGGGTGGCGGTGGGGCCGGCCAGGGTGTAGCGCATGGTCAGCAAAAAGTCGAAGGGATAAACAAACTTGGTCAGGCCGTTGGGGGCCAGGGTCAGCTCCACGGCCTCGTCGTCCGCCTTCTTCACCTGCCAGGGCACCAGGTCGGCAAAGCCGTGGACCTCCATGGGGTAGGCCGTGCCGCCGAAGATGTGCACCCCGTCGTCCGGCTTGCCGCAGTTGGGGAACAGGATCGGGATGCCGCAGCGGGGGCGGTCG
>DBRU01000107.1 GCA_002306375.1 Faecalibacterium sp. UBA1360 | reverse complement strand
TGTGCAGCTGCTCCCCTTTTTGGCTCAGGTGTGCGGCCCAGGCAGCGAGGTCGTGGTTCACGACATCAGCGACCCTGACCATTCGCTGCGGGCGATCCGCAACAACCTTTCGGGGCGCCAGACCGGCGGCACCATGATGCCGCCCACCCGGGAACTGCTGGCACAGATCGGCGACCCCAACGCCGACTTTGTGCTCAACCAGCCCATCATGAGCAGCGGCGGAGAACTGCTGTCATCCGTCTACTTTATCCGCAACGAGGGGCAGGTCATCGGCCTTTTGTGCGTCAACAAAGACACCGCCGCCGTGCAGGAGCTGAACAGTTCGCTGCGGGCCGTGCTGGAGCGCTTTAACCTGACCAAGCCCCAAACTGCCGCCGAAGAGAGCGATACGTCGGTGGCAGCCCTGGTGCGCGAGCGCATCGCCGCCGCCATCGCCGAATGCGGCATGCCCCCCGCCCGCATGTCCATGCAGGAAAAGGTACGGGTGGTGCATCGCCTGAACAGCGAGGGCGTGCTGGTGATGAAGGGCGCCGTGAGCGAGATCGCCGCACAGCTGTCGGTGTCGGTGCCCACCGTTTACCGTTACCTGAACAAGCCTGTGTCCGAATGAGGCAGGCACCCTTTGGCAGAACAAAGTTTTGGCAGACGCATCCGCGTCTGCCTTTTTTGCGTTGCAAGGACTTTTGGCCTCAGTGCAAGAATCGTTCCGTACCAGAGTTTCCTTGCCCCGGAACGCGTTGGTTATGGGCTTTTTGCCCCGGGATCGCCGCACCGAAATTGTCCAGTTCGCAGCGTAATATCCATTCATTTTGCGCATATATTGACTTATTTGGGTCAACAGGCGTATAATGGCCCCGAAACGGCATGCGCCGGAATTTTGAGTGGGAAGTGCAGGGAATCATGACAAAGACAGCGCAGGTCCAGCCGGGCCGGCCCATGTTTGACGCCCATACGCTGCGGCGGCTGATCTTGCCCATGCTGCTGGAGCAGCTGCTGAGCGTGACCATGGGCATGGCCGACACGCTGATGGTGTCGGGCGTGGGCGAGGCGGCAGTCTCCAGCGTGAGCCTGGTGGACAGCATCAACATTCTGATCATTCAGATCCTGTCGGCCCTGGCCACCGGCGGTGCGGTGATCGGCAGCCAGTACCTGGGCCGCCGGGACGGCGAAAACGCACGCCGCAGCGCCGCCCAGCTGTACACGGTGCTGGCGGTGTCCACGGTGTCGGTGATGGCGATCACCCTGCTGTGCAGCCGCCTGGTGCTGCGCCTGGTGTTCGGGCAGATCGACGACGACGTGATGAACTTTGCCCAGACCTATTTTATGATCAGCGCCTTGTCCTACCCCTTCATCGGGGCATACAACGCGGGGGCGGCGCTGTTCCGCGCCCAGGGCAACAGCCGGATCAGCATGCTGGCCAGCCTGGTTATGAATGTGATCAACATTGCGGGCAACGCGCTGCTGATCTACGGGTTCGGCCTGGGGGTGCTGGGCGCGGCGCTGGCCACCCTGATCGGCCGCGTGTTTGCGGCGTGCTGGGTGTTTTGGCAGCAACAGCAGTTTGAAAACCCGCTGCGCATCGAACACTGGGCGGATATGCGCCCCGATAAACAGATGATCCTGCGGATCTTGGGCATTGGCATCCCGTCGGGGCTGGAAAACGGCATGTTCCAGATCGGCAAGCTGTGCGTCAGCAGCCTGACTTCCACCCTGGGCACGTCAGCCATCGCGGCCAACGCCGTGGCCAACTCCATCAGCAGCCTGGTGAACATTCCCGGCAACACCATGAGCCTGGCCATGATCCCCGTGGTTGGCCAGTGCCTGGGCGCCGGGGAGAAAAAGCAGGCCAAGCGCTACGCCTTTACGCTGCTGGGCATCGCGGTGGCCGGGCTGACCTGCACCAATCTGGCGCTGTTCTTCGGCGCGCCGCTGCTGTGCGCCATCTATAACCTGAGCGCCGAGTCCACCCGTCTGTGCGAGCAGGTGCTGCGCTGGTTCGCGGTGTTCAGCATCTTTTTCTGGGCGTGCAGCTTCACGCTGCCCAACGCCCTGCGCGCCGGCGGCGACACGCGATACACCATGACCGTGAGCATTTTCAGCATGTGGCTGTTCCGCGTGATCCTGAGCTACTTTTTTGTGCTGCACATGCACATGGGGTTGCTGGGCGTGTGGCTGGGCATGTTCATTGACTGGATCTGCCGGGGCGGGTTGTTCATGATCCGCTTTGTGCGGGGCAAATGGATGGACCACAAGGTGATCTGAACCCAAAAGACGGGGCGCGGCTGATCAGCCGCGCCCCGTCTTTGCCTTATCCAACAGCAAAGCACCGTCCCCGGCCGGGGACGGCGCTTTGTACTTTACCCGCGAAAAGCGGGGTGTTCCCATTCTTTTAGTGGTTCAGCACGCGAACGACCCGGTCCAGATCGTGCTCGTTCTCGCAGACGATCTTGACGGGGCGGCTGTAATCCAGGCTCATCATACCGAGGATGCTCTTGGCATCGGCGATGCTGCCCTTCATGTCATGCACGCCAACCTCGTTGTAGCATTTGGCAGCGGCAGACACGATCCCCTGAACTTCGCTGAAGTTGGAAACCTTGACTTGTCTTACCATAAAAAAGACCTCCATACATATCCCCGCGCACCAGCCAATTCCGGTGCGGGTAAGGCGGCCGGGGCCGTGCCCCTGTGCGCTTTGCCTTACGGTTGGTATTATAGCATACAACCACTGTCCTCATTCAAGATGCACAATAATTACCGCTCGAATTCTACAAGATGCACAAAAGGGTGATTTCTGCATGTTTTGATTTGGACGCTCTTACAGTTTTTGGGGCTCTTGTTTGCAAAAAGGCCATATTCTTTATGATTTTAGTATTTCCGTTTTTATATTTTAGTTCTTGTAATTAAGTTTTTACGCGCTTTACAGCTGTCAAAATGACGGGAATCCAGAGATTGTCCTCCCACAGAGAACAACATTATTCCATATCAGCCGATACCGGGGCACATCGAACCCGTTACTGGGGCAGGTCCTTCATTGACAAGGCTATGCGCTTTTTTACGGTATCCACTTCCAGGACCTTTACTTTGACCACCTGGCCGACCTTGAGCACCTCCCGCGGGTGCTTGACAAAACGATTGGACAACTGTGAAATATGCACAAGACCGTCCTGGTGCACACCAATGTCCACAAAGGCCCCGAAGTCGATGACGTTGCGCACGGTGCCGGTGAGCACCATGCCGGGGGTCAGGTCGTTGAGGCTCATCACATCGGTGCGCAGCTGGGGCGCGGGCAGATTCTGGCGCGGGTCGCGTCCCGGGCGGCACAATTCGTCCACAATGTCGTGCAGCGTGGGTTCGCCCACCCCCAGCGCCGCGCACAGCGTCTTGGCGCCCTTGGCGCGCACCGCGCCCGGCAGTGTCTGCATGGCCGGGGTGCCGATGTCGGCGGGGGTGTAGCCGCACTCTTTCAAAAGGCCGCGGGCGGCGGCATAGCTTTCGGGATGGACGGCCGTGGCATCCAGCGGGTTTTCGCCGCCGGGCAGGCGCAGAAAGCCCGCGCACTGCTCGAACGCCTTGGGGCCCAGGCCCTTGACCTTTTTGAGCTGGGAACGGCTGGTGAAGGCGCCTTCCGTTTCCCGCCGGGCCACGATGTTCTTGGCCGTGGCCGCCGTGATGCCCGCCACCCGGCGCAGAAGCGGCGCCGACGCGGTGTTCAGGTCCACGCCCACCGAGTTGACGCAGTCCTCCACCACGCCGTCCAGCGTTTCACTCAGCCGCTTTTGGGGCATATCGTGCTGGTACTGCCCCACCCCGATGGCCTTGGGGTCGATCTTGACCAGTTCGGCCAGGGGGTCCTGCAAGCGCCGGGCGATGGACACGGCGCTGCGCAGGTTGACGTCGTAGTCAGGGAATTCCTCGGCAGCCAGCTTGGATGCCGAGTAGACGCTGGCCCCGGCCTCGCTGACCACCATATATTGCAGGTGCAGGTCATGTTCGGCGGCCAGTTCCCGGATCAGGTCGGCGGCAAAAAGTTCGGTCTCCCGCCCGGCGGTGCCGTTGCCGATGGCCAGCAGCTGCACGCCGTGGCGCAGCACCAGCGTCTTGAGGGTGGCTTTGGCCTGGGCCACGCGCTTGAATTCCGGCACCGGATAGACCACGGCGGTGTCCAGCACCTTGCCCGTGGGGTCCACCACCGCCACCTTGCAGCCCATGCGGTAGCCCGGGTCCAGCCCCATGACCACCTTGCCCGCAATGGGCGGCTGCAACAGCAGCTGGCGCAGGTTGTCGCCAAAGACCGTGATGGCCCCTTCGGCCGCCGCGTCGGACAGATCAGCGCGCAGTTCGTTTTCCAGGCTGGGATGGATCAGGCGGCCGTAGGCGTCGCGGGCGGCTTCTTCCACCAGAAGGGCGCTGGCCCCGCCCGTCTTTTTGCGGGCAAACATCCAGGCCACGATGGCTGCCGCACGCTCGGCATCCACCGAAATGCTCACCTTCAAAAAGCCTTCCCGCTCGCCCCGGTCCAAAGCCAGCACCCGGTGGCCGGG
>DBRU01000105.1:20707-23856 GCA_002306375.1 Faecalibacterium sp. UBA1360 | reverse complement strand
ATCGTCGAGGACGGCAAGGTCCGCTTGCCCTTCACCGCCCTGCGCGGTCTGGGCGAAAGCGCGGCCATCGCCCTGGAGCAGGCCACGATCCACGGCCAGGAATATATTTCGGTGGAGGAACTCCAGCAGGCCTCGGGCGTGGCCCAGTCCATTTTCGACAAGCTGCGCAGCGTGGGGGCCCTGGGCTCGCTGCCCGAGACCAGCCAGGTGGACTTCTTCAGCATGATGGGGTAAAGGGGGGCGCACCTTGCCGCGGTGGGAGGACGGCGTATATCGCCACATCCGCTGCGATAAGGAGATGTAAACAAACTTTTACAGATGTAACGTCGAAAACTGCCTTGAACGGCGGCTTGGGGCATGGTACCATAAACACGGAAACACTTTTTTCGGGGCGCGCACCGGGAAAAGAAAACAACACCCCCTGTTTATAGGGCCAAACACCAAATAAAGAGAGGACCAAAATGAAACGGAATACCATGCCCCGCCTTTTCGCTCTTCTGGCCGCCGCCAGCCTGGCGCTGACCCTGTTCGGCTGCGCCCCCAAGACGGATGACGCCCAGCCCGCCCAGGACCCCGCCTCTGCCTCGGACCCCCAGGCCTCCGGGGACACCGCCCAGAACGACGCCGGCGACATCGCCGCGAAGGATACAACCACATCCCAGCCTGAACAGGACCCCGAGGAACAGCCCGGGGAAGAGGCGAAGGATGCGAAGCCTGCCTCTGAGGAAAAGAAGGAAGAACTGAAAGAACAGCTGTCCGAAGTTCAGGAGCAGACGGCGCAGCTGAAAGAAAACAGTTCCGACGAAGTCGATCCGCAAGTACAGCAGCAATTGGATCAGGCTGTTGACGAAGCCCAGGCCCAGCTGCAACAGGAATTGGAGCAAAGCGGGGACTGAGCCTTCCCGCGCACCCGCCAACCCAGCCTGCACCGCCGGTGGCAAAAGCCCCGGCGGTGTTTTTGCCTCTTGCGCAACAACCAATGGTTGTGATATAATGTCGGATAGAATTGACAAACCCTTCCGATCCGTGGTTTAATAATAAATACGCGAAAAATTCCGCATCAACCAGGCACAACGCAATTCAGGGGGAAGCCGCATGGCAAAAAAGCAGGTTTACGGCAACGAAAGTATCAAGAGCCTCAAGGGCGCCGACCGTGTGCGCAAGCGCCCGGCGGTCATTTTCGGCTCTGACGGGGTAGAGGGCTGCGCCCATTCCATCTTTGAGATCGTCTCCAACTCCATCGACGAAGCCCGGGACGGCCACGGCGACAAGATCAATGTCACCCTGTACCCTGACCACAGCGTGGAAGTCGAGGACTTCGGCCGGGGCATCCCGGTGGATTACAACAAGGCCGAGCAGCGCTGGAACTGGGACCTGGTCTTTTGCGAACTGTACGCCGGCGGCAAATACGCCGAGGGCAGCGGCACCTACGACTTCTCTTTGGGCCTCAACGGCCTGGGCCTGTGCGCCACCCAGTACGCCAGCGCCTGGATGACCGCCGACATCTACCGCGACGGCTTCCACTATCATCTCGACTTCAAAAAAGGCGAGAACGTGGGCGGGCTGAAAAAAGAACCCTTCACGGGCCGCCGCACCGGGTCGGTCATCCGCTGGATGCCCGATACCGACGTGTTCACCGACATCGCCGTCGCCCCCGAGGTCTTTGCCGAA
The DNA here is from genome assembly GCA_002306375.1 of Faecalibacterium sp. UBA1360. Lineage (GTDB taxonomy): Bacteria > Bacillota > Clostridia > Oscillospirales > Ruminococcaceae > Gemmiger. The sequence continues at coordinate 22,185 of DBRU01000105.1, read as the reverse complement.
ATGCTCAAGCGCCAGGCTGTGGTCAATGCCGGCGTGACGCTGGTGTTCAACGACCGTTCGGGGGACCGGGCCGAAAAGACTTCCTTTTATTATGAGAATGGCATCGTGGACTATGCCGGCGAACTGGCGGGGGAGAGCGCCCTGACCCCCGTGCACGCCTGCGTGGGTTCGGCCACCGGCCGCGACCGGGAGGACCAGCCCGAATACCAGGTCAAGATGAACGTGGCCTTCTGCTTCTCCAACCAGGTCCAGGCGCTGGAATACTACCACAACTCCAGCTGGCTCGAGCACGGCGGCAGCCCTGACCGGGCCGTGCGCCTGGCCTTCGTCAACCAGATCAACGCCTGGCTCAAGAACAAGGGCCTGTACAAGAAAAACGAAAGCGCGATCACCTTCGCCGACGTGCAGGACTGCCTGATCCTGGTCTCCTCCAGCTTTTCCACCCGCACCAGCTACGAGAACCAGACCAAAAAGGCCATCACCAACAAGTTCGTGGCCCAGGCCATGACCGACTTCCTCAAACACCAGCTGGAAGTGTATTTCATCGAGCATCCCGACGAGGCCGAAAAAGCCTGCAAGCAGGTGCTCATCAACAAGCAGAGCCGTGAACATGCCGAAAAGGCCCGCATCTCCATCAAGAAGAACATCACCCAGCAGATGGACATCGCCAACCGGGTGCAGAAGTTCGTGGACTGCCGCACCAAGGACGCCTCCCGCCGGGAACTGTACATCGTGGAGGGCGATTCCGCCATGGGCGCGGTCAAGCAGAGCCGCGACTCGGAATTTCAGGCCATCATGCCCATCCGGGGCAAGATCCTGAACTGCCTCAAGGCCGATTACGCCCGCATCTTCAAGTCGGAGATCATCACCGACCTGATCCGGGTCATGGGCTGCGGCGTGGAGCTGGGCGGGTCCCACAACAAGGATCTGGCCACCTTCAATCTGGACAATCTGCGCTTCAACAAGATCGTTATCTGCACCGACGCCGACGTGGACGGCTACCAGATCCGCACCCTCGTGCTGACCATGCTCTACCGGCTGACCCCCACCCTCATCAACAAGGGCTACGTCTATATCGCCGAGAGCCCTTTGTATGAGATCAACACCAAGACAAAGACCTTCTTCGCCTACACCGAGCCCGAAAAGACCGACATCCTGCGCCGCATCGACGGCCAGAAATACACGATCCAGCGCTCCAAAGGTCTGGGCGAGAACGACCCGGAAATGATGTGGCTCACCACCATGAGTCCGGACAGCCGCCGGCTCATCAAGGTGCTGCCCACCGACGCCAAGCGCACGGCCGAAGTGTTCGACCTGCTTCTGGGCGATAACCTTCAGGGCCGCAAGGACCACATCGCCGAACACGGCGCCGAATACCTGGACGACCTGGACGTGTCCTGACACAGCAGGGGAGGAACCATGGCAAAAAAACGTGAAAAAAAGACAGCCCCCGCCCGTCCCCAGCTGGGCGACAACGT
>DBRU01000105.1:0-20610 GCA_002306375.1 Faecalibacterium sp. UBA1360 | reverse complement strand
ATGTACGGCATGGGCCTGCTCAAGGGCGGGCGCACCAAAAGCGCCAACATCGTGGGCAGCACCATGCACCTGAACCCCCACGGCGACGCCGCCATCTACGACACGATGGTGCGCATGGGCCGCTCCAACGAAAGTCTGCTCGTGCCCTTTGTGGACTCCAAGGGCAACTTCGGCAAGGCGTACAGCCGGGACATGGCCTACGCCGCCGCCCGCTACACCGAGGCCAAGCTGGAACCCGTGTGCGAGGAGCTGTTCCGGGACATCGACAAGGACACCGTGGACTTCGTGCCCAACTACGACGGCACCACCACCGAGCCCACCCTGCTGCCCGTGACCTTCCCCACGATTCTGGCCAACAACACCCTGGGCATCGCCGTGGGCATGGCCTCCAACATCTGTTCCTTCAACCTGGCCGAGCTGTGCAATGCCACCATCGCCCTGATGAAGGACGAAAACGCCGACCTCATGCAGCTTTTGCCCGCGCCTGACTTTGTGGGCGGCGGCAGCATCCTGTACGATGCGGCCGAGATGCAAAACGTGCTGGAAAACGGCCGGGGCAGCATCCGGGTGCGGGCGGTCTGGTCCTACGACAAAGAGAACAACTGCATCGACATCACCCACATCCCGCCCACCACCACGGTGGAAGCCATCATGGACAAGATCACCGAACTGGTCAAGGCGGGCAAGGTGCGGGAGATCAACGACATGCGGGACGAGACCGACCTCAACGGCCTCAAGCTGACCATCGACCTCAAGCGCGGCCAGGACCCCGACAAGCTCATGGCCCGCCTGTTCAAAGCCACCCCCCTGGAGGACCCCTTCGCCTGCAACTTCAACCTGCTGGTGGGCGGGCAGCCCCGGGTGCTGGGCGTGCGCAGCATTCTGCTGGAATGGGCGGCCTTCCGGGCCGAGTGTGTGCGCCGCCGTACCTACTACGACTTGCAGGGCAAGCAGAAGCGCCTGCACCTGCTGCGGGGCCTGTCTGCCATTTTGCTGGACATTGACAAGGCCATCCGCATTGTGCGCGAGACCGCCGAGGAGAGCGAGGTCGTCCCCAACCTGATGATCGGCTTCGGCATCGACGAGGTCCAGGCCGAGTATGTGGCCGAGATCAAGCTGCGCCACCTCAACCGGGAATACATCCTCAAGCGCACCGAGGAGATCGAGGAACTGGAAAAGGCCATCGCCGACCTGGAGGACATCCTCAAGCGCCCGGCCCGCATCAACAAGATCATCATGACCGAGCTGGCCGACGTGGCCAAAAAGTACGGCAAGCCCCGCCGGTGCGAGATCCTCTACGACCTGCCCGAGGACACGGCGGACGCCGAGGTCGAGCAGGTGCCCGACTACCCCGTGCATCTGTTCTTCACCCGGGAGGGCTACTTCAAAAAGATCACCCCCCAGAGCCTGCGCATGTCGGGGGACCACAAGCTCAAGGACGGCGACGAGATCGCCTACACCTGCGAGACCACCAACGGCGTGGAGCTGCTGTTCTTCACCAACCACGCCCAGGTCTACAAGACCCGCGCCGCCGACTTTGCCGACACCAAGGCCAGCGCCCTGGGCGACTATGTGGCCAGCGCCCTGGGTATGGAGGAAGGGGAGGTGCCGGTGTTTATGGCGGTCACGGCGGACTATTCCGGGCACATCCTGTTCTTCTTCCAGAACGGCAAATGCGCCAAGGTGCCCCTGTCCAGCTACCAGACCAAGCAGAATCGCCGCAAACTGCTCAAGGCCTTCAGCGACAAGGCCGAACTGGCCGCCATCCTGCACTTGAAAGAAGAACAGGAACTGGCCATCTTTGTCAACGCCGGCCCCGCCACCACCCGGCTCGTGCTGGCGGGCAGTGCCCTCATCCCCGAAAAGACCACCCGTGACACCGCCGGCGTCAATGTGGTGACCCTCAAAAAGAACGCCCGCATCCAGCGCGTCTGCTTTGCCTCGGGGCTGGAACTGGCCGACCCCCATCGCTACCGCGTGCGCACGCTGCCCGCGGCGGGGGCGCTGCTCAAGGCAGACGACGCGGCCGAACAGCTGAGCCTGTGACGCCGCGACGCTGAGCGGGGGACAGCGGCGGCTTTATCTGACGCCCCGGTCAGCGGCCCCGTTGCCCGGCGCGGTTTGTATCCCGCCGCCTTCCCAGATTTTTCTTGCATTTTGCGCGCAGGTGTGTTATAGTATATCCTGCATGAGAACTTGAAGGAGTGCTACAAATGGGAATCTATGAAATCGTCATCGGCGTCGTGCTCATCGTCGCCTGTTTGCTGATCGTTGTGTTCACCCTGGCCCAGGAGCAGAAGGGCAAGGGCCTGTCCGGCGCCATCATGGGCGACAACAGCTTCATGGCCGCTGGGCGCGAGCGCGGCCTGGACGCCAAGCTGGCCAAGTTCACCAAGATCCTGGGCGCCATCTTCCTGGTGGCGGCTCTGCTGGTCAGCGTGCTGGCCGCCCGCCTGTAATCCGTTTGCCAAAAGAACGGCCCGCCGATGTCTGCGGGCCGTTTTTTGTGGGAAAAGTATTGTAAAAGCATCGGCGCGTCCGTTTTCGGACCGCCCGCGGGCACGGCCCGCACGGAAGGGCCCCGCCGGACGACGGGGCGACGTTATGGAGGAGACAAATACATGACACCGCTGGAAAAGAACATTCTCAACGCCGTCAAACGGCGTCCGCATACCTTGCGGGAACTGCAAAACAACCTGCAGGTGGACAACACCCGCCTGCGCAGCACCGTATCCGGCATGGTGGCCACCGGCCTGCTCAGCGTGCGGGACGGCCAGTACGCCCCGGGACTTGCCACCATGGAAAACGAGGCGGCCCCCACCGGCATCCCCTGCACGCTGGTCAAGCTGGCCGCCCGGTTCGGCTTTGCCGCCCGGGACGACGGCACCGGCGACATCTTCATTCCGGGCCGGGCGCTGCACGGCGCCATGCCCCAGGACAAGATCTTGGTCAAGCTGTTCGACCGCCCTCGGGTGGAGGGCAGCGCCGAGGGCGAGGTCGTGGACATCCTGACGCCCCACAACAGTTTTGCGGGCACCGTCACCACCACCGAGGACGGCCGTCTGGCCGTGGAACCCGACGGCTGCCGGGATGTGCGCATCCTGCTGGACAAGGGCGCTTTGAACGGCGCCCAGATCGGTGACAAGGTGGGCGCGCTGCTCACCGGCCGGGGCGGCCGCCACGCCGACCACCGCGCCGCCGTGACCGAGCGCTTCGGTTCCTCCGACTATGCGTCGGAGTGCGCCAAGGCCATCTTGTACGGCCGCGGCGTGCGGCAGGAATTCCCCGACGAGGTGCTGGCCCAGGCCGCCGCCTACGACAACGCCGTCATCGACCCGGCCGAGGCCGCCCACCGCATGGACCTGCGTGGCCTGCCCATCTTCACCATCGACAGCGCCGAGACCAAGGACATCGACGACGCCGTCAGCCTGCAGCGCCTGCAGGCCGGCGGGTACGAGCTGGGCGTGCACATTGCCGACGTCAGCCACTATGTGCGCCCCGACACCCCCCTGGACAACGAAGCCTTTGAGCGGGCCACCAGCATCTATTATGCCGACAAGGTCATCCCCATGCTGCCCGCCCAGCTGTCCAACGGCATTTGCAGCCTCAACGAAGGCGAGGACCGCCTGGCCTTCTCCTGCCTGATGCGCCTGGACGACAAGGGCAACATCCACGGCTATCAGTTCGTCAAGACGGTCATCCGCAGCCGGGTCAAGGGGGTGTACAAAGAGATCAACGCCCTGCTGGACGGTTCCGCCGGCGAGGACCTCAAGCAGAAATACGCCGACGTGCTTTCCCAGCTGCCGGTCATGGACGAGCTGTATCAAAAGCGCATCGCCCTGCGCAAGGCCCGGGGCGGCATGGAGATCGAATCTGACGAGGCCAAGCTCATCATCGACGAAAACGGCCGCTGCGTGGACATCGTCAAGCGCGGCCGCGGCGTGTCCGAGTGCATGATCGAAGAGTTCATGCTGCTGGCCAACCAGTGCGCGGCCAACGCCGGGCGCACCCACCGCGTGCCCTTTGTCTACCGCGTCCATGAAGCCCCCGACGCCGAAAAGATGGAAAAGCTGCGCGCCACCCTGAAAGCCTGCGGCCTGCACCCGGTGTTCAAGGGCGAGATCCCCACCCAGCTGGAACTGTCCGCCCTGCTGGACGAAGCCCGGGACACCCCGGTGCGCATCCCCGTGCACACCGGCATATTGCGCAGCATGCAGAAAGCCCGGTACAGCCCCGAACCCCTGGGCCATTTCGGCCTGGTTCTCAAGGACTACGCCCACTTCACCAGCCCCATCCGCCGTTACCCCGACCTGGCCATCCACCGCATCCTCACCGATATGCTGGTGGGCGCGCCCCATGAGCGGCTGGTCAAAAACTACACCGACTTTGCCGCCCGCTCCAGCGAGCAGTCCAGCCGGCAGGAGACCGCCGCCGTGCGCATCGAGCGCGACGTGGAGGACCTGTACAAGGCCGAGTACATGCACGGCCATCTGGGCCAGGTGTACGACGGCACCATCGCGGGCGTGACGCCCCGCGGCGTCTTTGTGGCGCTGGACAACACGGTGGAAGGCTTTGTCCCCGCCGCCCAGCTGTGCAAGGGCGAGCCCGCCGTGGTGGAGGGCGTTTCCCTGGCCGATCCGCTGACCGGCCGCAGCTGGATGCTGGGCGACGCCATCCGCATCCAGGTGGCAGGCGCCGACGTGGCGCTGGGCCGCATCGACTTCGAGTTCGTGCCCCAGTGATTTCCTTATAAGCAACAAAAAGCCCCCGCGGCGCGCAGTGCGCGCGCAGTGCGCGCCGCGGGGGCTTTTTCTGTCCGGCAGTTCAGGACCCGGGGCAGGGGAGGGCAAAAACAGGCAAAACAAAATCCCGGGCGCAAACGCGTCCGGGATCATGGCGGAAAGAGAGGGATTCGAACCCTCGAGGGCTTTCAGGGCCCTACACGATTTCCAGTCGTGCGCCTTAGACCAGCTCAGCCATCTTTCCATAGCAGTCCGGCAAAACCGAACTGCAAGGGTTATTATAGCAAGTGCGGCGCGGGATGTCAAGCCTTTTTTGCCGCCATCCCACAAAAAACTTGTGCGGGGCCCCGGCAAAGATCAGTGACGCACAAAACCGCCCAGCTCGGAAGAATCGGTCAGGTTCATGGCAAAGGCCTTGGCCCGCAGCGCCGCGTACAATTCGGCCATGGTGGCCTGGTAATAGGGCTCCAAAAACAGCCGCCCCAGCCCGAAGGTCAGCACGCACAAAAGCGTCCAGCCGATGAAGGACAGGCCCAGCACAAAGGTGCGCCATTTTTCGCCGTACATCATCTGACTGCTCAGCTCCATGGCCCGGGTCGTGGTCATATAGGGGTTCTCAGCCAGCAGGTAAGGCACCATCCAGTAGCAATAGGCCCAGTAGATGCCCGGGATGATGATAAGGGAGCCCAGCGCGATTTTCAGCGCCACCAGGAACCGGACCTTCACCACATTCAGGTAGGGGGTACGGAACACGGTGGTCAGGGTACCCATGGGCGCGGGACTCTGGCGGTTTTCCATAAAAAAGCGGTTGCGGCCCACTTCCAGCGGCAGGGTGATGAACGCCATCCAGCACACACCCAGCACCAGCCCTACCAGGATCGCGATGAGCGCCACGCCCCAGACCACGGCGGGGATGCCGTTTACGATATCCCAGACGCTCACGGAGGGGACGTTGCCGGTCCATACCTCGTTGCTGCCGTGCCAGATCTTTTCCAGTTCCTCGGAGGTGATTTGGTAATCGGCGGTCACCTGGGTCGAGTGCGTGCCCACACCGGCCAGGGTCAAAAGCAGGCACAAAGCAAAGCAGCGCCAGTAGCTGTGGGCCAATACCTGCTTGGCATTTTGTTTCAAAAGAGATCGTGTCCACATGATAGGGTGGGGTCCTCCCGTCCCGCGCGGATGCGCGCGTTTTTTGATGTATTGGCTCATATTATACCATGGCCGGCCCCAAAAGAAAAGCGCGTCGCCCTTCGCCGGGCAGAATGGGAATGTAAAAACAACGCAGCGGCGCAGCTTTGCGGTAAATAAAAAATCCTTGGGAAAAATTTGATTTTTTTTCAAAAAAACCGTTGACAAACGGGGCCTGTATGGCTATAATAATATACGTCGCCCGGGTCAACCGGCCGGCAGACAAGATAAGCGGATGTGGCGGAACTGGCAGACGCGCTAGATTCAGGTTCTAGTTCCCTTAAAAGAGTGTGGGTTCAAATCCCTTCATCCGCACCAAAAAAAGACGACGTCTTTGATGTCGTCTTTTTTCTTTGTCTCCGGGACCGCGGCCACAAAGCACTTTCGCTCGAACAGATAACAAGAGGCCCGCGCCAAAATTCTGGCGCGGGCCTCTTGTCGGTCGTGGGTATGTCAGTCGTGGCGGTCCTCGGTGTCGGTGTAGCACTCGCAGAAGCGCGCCGCAAAGGCCGGCGGCTCGTTGCCCGCGTACAGGTGGGAGATATCCCCGAAGCTGGCCATGCGGAAAGCGGCAATGCCTTCCCGCCGTTCCTCGGTGTACAGCGTGGTGACTGAGCTGGGGGCCGCCACCGTACCGTGCCAAAGCGCCATGGGCGACACGTTCATCAGGTGGGACAGCAGCACGCACTCCACCCCAAAATGGCAGAACAGGCACACCGTGTCATGGTTTGGCTTTTCCGCCCGGTAATACAGCCCCTGCCGCACATAGCCGTGGCGGGCCAGCAGCCCGTCAAAGGCGACCACGACCCGGCGGTATTATTCCCCCACACCGGCGTCCACAAAGCAGGGGTCCTCCATCCAGCGGTCCCTGTCCAGCATGGCCGGGCGGCTCAGCCAGTCGGCGGGCAGCCAGTCCCAGGCGCAGTGGCGTTCGCCTTCGGGAAGGTCGGGGCGCTGCACGGGCGGGCCGAATTCCCGCAGCCACTCACATTCCACGGCGGTACGGCCGGCCAGCTTCAGGGTGCAGCCGGCGGTGTCCCTGGCCCGGCCCAGGGGCGATACGTAATAGGCCGCCACGGGCAGGGGGGCGATGCGCTTGGCCAGCAGCTCGGCTTCTTTCCAGCCCTTGGGCGTCAGCGAGTCGATGGAATAATCGGGGTCCGCATGGCGGATGATCAGCAGTTTCATATCCTTGTCCTCTTTGTTGGTAATGGTGTATCCTTAGTATATACCAGGCGCGGCACGGCGGCAAGACGGGGGACACGCGGTTGACAATTCTTCGGTTTGGATTTATGCTCTAATGGTACAAGCGACGGAATTCGACGGCGTACGGCGCTGTTTCGCACCGCAAACGGGGGAGAGAAGGATACCATGTCCGAAACAAGAAAGGCTTATTTTGTCCGTTTGGTGGGCCGCTGCCTGATTCTGGCATTGTGCGCCGTGCTCAGCCGGCTGGCTCCGCAGGCGTTCGACGTGCTGGACGGCATGAACTTTTTCAAAACGCTGTCGCCCCTGCACCTTTTGTGGGCTATTTGGGTGGCGGACCTGTTCTGGCAGATCGTCCCCGTCAAAAACAAGATCCCCCTGGGCTCCCAGAAGCTGTTTGCCAACCGGTTCCGTCCCATCCGCGAAAAGATCAACCGCCAGGCGCTCAAGCAGTACATCGTCACCACCACCAAGGCGGCGTACAAGGTGTTTTTGCTCTGGTGTGGGGTGGTGGCCGCCCTCGGGGCGCTGTACGGCGCCGGCGTGATCGACAAGATCGGTCTGTTTTTGGTCTCGGTGTTCTTTTATGTGTGCGACCTGATCTGTGTGCTGATCTGGTGCCCGTTTCGCCTGATCATGAAAAACCGCTGCTGCACCACCTGCCGCATCTTCAACTGGGACCATCTGATGATGTTCTCGCCCCTGGTGTTCCTGGGCGGCTTTTTTGCCCTCTCGCTGGTGGCTTTATCCGTCGCGGCGTGGCTGGTATGGGAGCTGTGCGTCTTGCTGTATCCCGAGCGGTTCTGGGACCACTCCAACGCGGCGCTGCAATGCTCCCAGTGCACCGACAAGCTCTGTACCCAGTACTGCCGCAAACTGCGCCCCGAGGACGCCGCGTCCTGACCGGCATACGGCGCAGGCGGCATGTCATCATAAAAACCGATTCAAAGGCGGAAAGGCGGCGAGACCGATGATCCATATCGCGATCGTGGAAGACGACCCCGAGGTCCGGCAGCAGCTGGTGGAGTATGTGCACCGCTACGAGCGGCAGTTCGGCCGGATGTTTGAGCAGACTGTGTTCGAGGACGGGGACGAGATCGTCTCCGACTACCGCGCCGTGTACGACATCATCCTGCTGGACATCCAGATGCGCCGCATGGACGGCATGGCCGCGGCCGAGGCCATCCGCAAGGTGGACAAGGACGTGATCCTGATCTTCATCACCAACATGGCCCAGTTTGCCATACGGGGCTATGCGGTGGACGCTTTGGACTACGTGCTCAAGCCGGTGCCCTATTTTGCCTTTTCCCGCCAGCAGCAAAAGGCCGTGGACCGCCTGCGCAAGCGGCAAAAGACCTTTTTGACCGTGCCTGTGGACGGCGGGCTGCGCCGCATCGATGTGGCGTCCATCTATTATCTGGAAAGCGAAGGCCATTACGTCCGCATTTATACCGAAAACGGCGACCTGCTCACCTCCGGCAGCCTGAAATGCTATGAGGAAAAGCTGGCCAACAAGCCCTTTGCGCGGTGCAACAGCGGGTATCTGGTCAATCTGGCCCAGGTGCTGGGCGTGCAGCAGAACACCGTGCAGGTGGGCCCCCACGAACTGCAAGTCAGCCGCCCCAAAAAGAAAGTCTTTCTGGAAGCGCTGACCGACTACATCGGGGGCGACGTCAAATGAACATCCTGCCCGACATCCCCCGCCTGTACACGGCCCTGGCCGAATGGCTGGCCTGTGTGCTGTATCTTGTATCGCTGCGCCGCCGGTTCGGCCCGGCGGCCACGACGGTCGTCAGCGTCGGGGCGCTGGCGGCGCTGGGGGCGTTCTTGCAGCTGACCGGCGGTGTGCCCCTGGCCTGGTGGATCCCCTGCATGGCCGTGGCCGTGGGCCTGATGTACGGCTTTTTGTACCTGGGGTGCGCCGTTACCCCGCGGGAGGCCGGCTACTGCTGCGCCAACGCCTTCATCCTGGCCGAATTCGCCGCCAGCCTGGAATGGCAGCTCCACTGCTTTTTGTGGCCCCGGCGGGGCGGGGCGGACCTCTTGGCTCTGCTTTTGCTTCTGGCCGTATATGCGGGCGTGTACGGGTTTGTGTACTGGTTCGAATTCCGCCGCCTGCGCGCCAACCCGGAGCTGGGCGTTACGCCGCGGGCGCTGGTCAGCGCGGTCGCCATGGCGCTGGCCGCCTTTGCGGTGAGCAACCTGGCCTTTACCCAGGACGGGGCCGCCACCATGAGCGTGTTTTACATCCGCACGCTGGTGGACCTGGCGGGGGTGCTGGTGCTTTCGATCCAGCAGGAGCAGCTCACCGAAGCCCGCCTGCACCGGGAGCTGGATGCCATGAACAATGTGTTGCACCGCCAGTATGAGCAGTACCAGCAAAGCCGCGAGAGCATCCACCTGATCAACCGCTACTGCCACGACCTCAAATTGCAGATCGCGGCCATCCGGGCCGAGCGGGACCCCGGCCGCCAGGCCGCCGCCCTGGACCAGATGGAAAGCGGCATCCAGATGTACGAGGCCCAGAACAAGACCGGCAACCCGGTGCTGGACACGCTGCTCACGGCCAAAAGTCTGTATTGCCGCCAGCACGACATCAACTTCACCTGCGTGGCGGACGGGCATCTTCTGGACTTTATGCCCACGGGGGACATCTGCACGATCGTGGGCACGGCGCTGGACAATGCCACCGAAAGCGTGCTGACCCTGCCTGATGCCGAAAAGCGGCTGATCCGCACGGCCATCTACGCCCAGCACGGCTTTGTGATGCTGCGGTTTGAGAACTACTGCGAAACGCCGGTGCGCCTGGACGCCGACGGTATGCCGCCCCACGGCTACGGCGTGCGCACCATGCGCGCCGCGGCCCAGAAATACGGCGGCACTGTGACCGTGCACAACGAGGACAACTGGTTCATTTTGCGGGTACTGCTGCCCAATCCGGCCTGATCCCCGTGTCTGATAAATCGCCCTGTACGGGACCGGCTGTGCCGTGTTTTGTGCGGGGCAATTTTGTATTTTGTGGAACTGCACAACGCGGATGCGGTCGCTGTTGTGCGGTCTGACTAAAAAACTTCCCGCCCCAAACGCCAAAAGTGCAGGATTTGCGGCCAAATGCGCAAATTGTGCAAATTTCATGTAAAAGTCTCTCGCTGTGCTAGAATGGTATCGTCAAGGGGGGACTTCCCCCAACGGTCGGCGCTGTGGTCCGGAACGCGGCGCCGCGAAAGTCTGTTTGTAGGAGGAAGCAGTATGAGCACTGCAAAAGAAAAACGGCCGCATCCGGTCTTGCACCGGGTGTTGCTGGTACTGACCAGCATTTTGCTGGTGTTGACACTGGCGGCGAACATTGCTTGCGTTTGCTTTGCCAAAATGATCGACCAGTATGTGACCGGGACCCGGCTGGACACCACCGAGGAAGCCACCGCCGAGGTCATGGCCCACGGTGAGGAACTGGCCGAACAGATCGAAGCCGAGGGCATGGTCCTGCTACAAAACAAGGACAACGTCCTGCCCTTGTCCGCCGACATCAAGCAGGTCAACGTGTTCGGCTGGGGTTCCACCCAGTGGCTGGGCGGCGGTTCCGGTTCGGGGCGTGTGGTCAGCACCAACACGGGCCTGCTGCAAGCGCTGGAATCCGCCGGTATCAGCTACAACACCGAGCTGACCCAGATGTACACCGACTTCCAGCCCGAGCGTCCCTATGCCTCCAACATGGTGGGCACGCTGAACAGCTGGCCGGAAGAGAGCTGCCGCCTGTATGAGCCCGACATCAACGACACCAACTACTACACCCAGCAGATGCTGGACAACGCCAAGGCCTACTCCGACACGGCCATCGTGGTGCTGACCCGTTTCTCGGGCGAAAGCAACGACTGCCCCCAGGTGCAGTACAAGCAGGTCACCAAGGACGGCGAGATCATCACCGATGAGACCCGCACCTACCTGGATCTTTCCACCGAGGAAGAAGCCCTGCTGACCTATGTGGGCCAGAACTACCAGAACGTCATCGTGCTGCTGAACAGCGGCAACATCCTGTCGGTGGGCCAGATCGAGACCATCCCCGGCGTGGATGCCTGCCTGACCGTGGGCCTGACCGGCACCAATGCCGCCACCGCCATCCCCAAGGTGCTCTGGGGCGAGATCAACCCCTCCGGCCGCACCGCCGACACCTGGGCCTATGACTTTGCCACCGCGGCCAGCTACGCCAACGCCGGCGCCAACGGCGTGGGCGCCTACACCAACGCCGACGGCCTGTACCCGGCGGACGGCACCGTCTGCGGCAACCTGGGCTCCGAGGCCAACTACGCCTACGACCAGGTCTCCTACGTGGACTATGCCGAGGGCATCTACGTGGGCTACAAGTGGTACGAGACCGCCGACGCGGAAGGCTACTGGGATGAAGTCAGCAACGAGTACGGCGCCGGCTACGACGGCGTGGTGCAGTATCCCTTCGGCTACGGTCTGTCCTACACCACCTTTGACTGGAAGGTGACCCAGGCTCCCGCCAACGGCGCCGCCCTGACCAAGGACGGCCAGGTGGAAGTCACCGTGCAGGTCACCAACACCGGCAGCGTGGCGGGCAAAGACGTGGTGGAACTCTACTACACCGCCCCCTACATCACCGGCGAGATCGAAAAGTCTGCCGTGGAACTGGCCGCCTTTGCCAAGACCGAGACCCTGGAACCCGGCGAGAGCCAGGACCTGACGCTGACCTTTGACGTGGAGGACATGGCCTCCTACGATTACAGCGACGCCAACCACAACGGCTTTGCCGGCTATGAGCTGGACCCCGGCGACTACATCGTCACGGTGCGCCACGACGCCCATACCGTGGACGACGACCCGGCGGCCACCATCACCATGAACCTGGCCGATAACGTCCAGTATCCCACCGACAGCACCACCGGCGCCGAGGTCAGCAACAAGTTCACCGGCGACGATGCGATCGACGGCGTCAGCCTGGACGGCACCGATTCCGAGCAGAACATTGTCTACCTGACCCGTGCCGATTTCGTTGGCACCTTCCCCAAAGAGAACGTGGACAGCCGCCCCATGGCCGACAATGTGGCCGCGCTGAACCTGTACACGCCCGAGATGGCGCAGGAATGGATCGACGAGAGCGATGAACCCATCACCACCGGCGCCAAAAACGGCCTGCTGGTGGAAAAAGACGGCATCATGACCGACCTTGGCTACCAGCTGGGCAAAAACTTCGATGATCCCCAGTGGGACGCTCTGCTGGACCAGCTGACCACCGACGAAATGCTCAACCTGACCCTGCACGGCTACGTGAAGGACAGCGAGCTGCCCAGCATCGGCAAGGCCACCGGCCGCGCGGTGGACGGCCCCTCTCAGGTCGGCAGCTTCAACCAGCCCTCCTACGGCACCGGCTATCCCAGCTCGGTGGCCATGGCCCAGACCTGGAACGCCGACCTGGCCACCGAATACGGTCACAGCCTCGGTCAGGAAGCCGCCCACCTGGGGTACAGCGGCCTGTATGCCCCGGCGGTCAACATGCACCGCAGCCCCTTCAACGGCCGTAACTACGAGTACTACTCCGAAGACAGCTACTTGTCCGGCGTCATGTGCGGCCGCACGGTCGAAGGCTGCAAGCAGGCCGGTATCTACTGCTACGTCAAGCACTTCCTGTGCAACGACGGCGAAGCGGGCATCTTCCGTGACAGCGTGTACATCTGGATGACCGAGCAGACCATCCGCGAGATCTACCTGGAACCCTTCCGCATCATGGTGGAAGACTACGGCGCCACCGGCCTGATGACCTCTTACAACCGTGTGGGCGCCGTGTGGGCCGGCGGCAGCGAGGCGCTTCTGACCGGCGTGCTGCGGGGCGAATGGGGCTTTAACGGCGCCGTCATCACCGACTACAGCGACCACCACGCCTTTATGAACGGCGACCAGTCCCTGCGCGCCGGCGGCAGCCTGTGGATGGACGGCTGGCTCAGCGACGGTACCTATGCCTGCGAGACCAGCTCCAACAGCTTCCAGCAGGAGCTGCGCCGCGCCGCCAAGAACGTCATCTATATGTACCTCAACGCCCGCGCCGTCAACCAGGACTACTGCGCCGAGACCGGCAACGAAGCCATGCTCAAGCCCGCCACGGTGCCCAACTTCCCGGTGTGGAAGGTGGCTCTGGCCGCGGTGGACGTGGTCGTGATCCTGCTGTTTGCTTTGTCGGTGCGCGCCGTGCGCAAGGACCGCAAGGAAAAGAACGGCTCCGATGCCAAAAAGTCCTGAATGGGATGAACTGCCATGAATGTACAGCAAACCATCAAGGCGCTGAGCCTTGAACAAAAATGCGCTCTGCTTTCGGGCGCCGATACCTTCCGCTCCCGCGGCCTGCCCCAGTACGACATTCCGGCCATCTGGCTGTCCGACGGGCCCCACGGTCTGCGCAAACAGGCGGGGGAGAGCGACCACCTGGGGCTCAACCCCAGCGAGCCGGCCACCTGTTTCCCCACGGCGTCCGCCGTGGCCGCCAGCTGGGACCCCGCCCTGGGCGAGGAGATCGGCCAGGCCCTCGGGCAGGAAGCCGCCGCCCAGGACGTGGCCGTGCTGCTGGGGCCCGGGCTCAACACCAAGCGCAGCCCCTTGTGCGGGCGCAACTTTGAATATTTCTCCGAGGACCCCTACCTGGCCGGCAAGATGGCCGCGGCCTACATCCGCGGCATCCAGGCAAACGGCGTGGCCGCCTGCCCCAAGCATTTTGCCGCCAACAGCCAGGAACTGCGCCGCATGGCCACCGACTCGGTGGTGGACGAGCGCACCCTGCGGGAACTCTACCTCACCAACTTCGAGATCGCCGTCACCGAAGGCAAGCCCAAGACCATCATGACCAGCTACAACCTGGTCAACGGCGCCTATGCCAACGAGAACCTGCACCTGCTCAAGGAAGTTTTGCGGGACACCTGGGGCTTTGACGGCGCGGTCATCACCGACTGGGGCGGCTCCAACGACCATGCCCTGGGCGTCAAGAACGGTTCCACGCTGGAAATGCCGGCCCCCGGTCTTGACTCGGTGCGGGAACTGGTCAAAGCGGTGCGCGAGGGCAAGATCTCCGAAGCCGACATCAACGCCCGCCTGGAAGAACTGCTGACCCTGGTGGATTCCACCACCGCCGCCCTGGCACAAGCCCCCAAGACCATCGACTGGGACGCCCACCATGCTCTGGCCCGCAAAGCCGCGGCCGAAAGCGTCGTCCTGCTCAAAAACAAGGGCGGTCTGCTGCCCCTGGACCCCGGCGCCAGGGTGGCCGTCATCGGCGATTTTGCCAAGACGCCCCGCTACCAGGGCGCGGGCTCCAGCATGGTCAACGCCCCCAGGGTGGACAATTTCCTGGATCTGTTCCGGCAAAGCGGTCTGAACTGCGCGGGCTACGAACAGGGCTTTGACCGCTACGGCAAATCGGACGCCTCCTTGCAGGCCAAGGCTCTGGAACTGGCCGCAAAAGCCGACGTGGTGCTGCTCTTTTTGGGGCTGGACGAAGTCAAGGAGAGCGAGGGCCTGGACCGCGCCAACATGCAGCTGGCCCAGAACCAGCTGGACCTGCTTTTGGCCGTGCACCGGGCCAACCCCCGCCTTGTGGTGGTGCTCAGCTGCGGCAGCGCCGTCGAGACCAACTGGCAAAGCCATTGTCAGGCCCTGGTCTGGGCGGGCCTGGGCGGGCAGGCCGGCGCGGGGGCCGTGCTGGACGTGCTCACCGGCAAGGTCAACCCGGCGGGCCGCCTGGCCGAGACCTGGCCCTTGCACTGCGAGGACAACCCCTCTTTTAAGCATTTCGGCGGCGAAGGCCGCACGGTGGAATACCGCGAGGGCCTGTATGTGGGCTATCGCTACTACCAGACGGCCGACGTGCCGGTGGCCTTCCCCTTCGGGTACGGCCTGAGCTATACCGCCTTTGCCTACCGCGACCTGAAAGCCACGCCGGACAGCGTGACGCTGACGGTGCAAAACACCGGCTTGCGGGCGGGCGACGAGGTGGTGCAGGTGTACATCGCCAAGCCGGACGCAAAGATCTTCCGCCCCGCCCAGGAGCTCAAGGGCTTTGCCCGGGTGCACCTGGAAGCAGGGGAGAGCCGCACCGTGACCATCCCGCTGGACGACAAGGCCTTCCGCTACTGGAACGACCCCGCCGACCGCTGGGCCGTGGAGGGCGGCGCGTACGAGGTGCGCGTGGGCTCTTCCAGCGCCGACATCCGCCTGACGGCCTCGGTGACGGTGGTTCCCAGCGGCGATGCCGACCCCTATGCGGGGGTGGGGCTGCCCCATTATACCGGCGGCCAGGTGCAGGACGTGCCCGACGAGGAGTTTGCCGCCCTGCTGGGCCGGGCGATCCCGGCGTCCCGGGTGGCCATCGACCGCAACATGACCCTGGGCGAGATCGGCCACGGCCGCAGCCCTCTGGGGTGGCTGATCCACGTCATCCACAAACACCTGCTGGACAAGAGCCTGCAAAACGGCACGCCTGACCTGAACCTGCTGTTCAACTATAATATGCCCTTGCGCGCCATCGCCAAAATGACCGGCGGCATCGTCAGCATGGGCATGGTGGACGGTCTGGTCATGGAGCTCAAGGGCTTCTGGATCATCGGCATCCTGCGGGTCCTGGCGGAGGCCGTCAAAAACAGCGTTCAGAACCGCGCCATGGAAAAGCGCCTGAAGGAAGGAGGCCGCCAATGAACGTCTGGACTCATTTTGCCCAAAAGCACCCGGCGGCCGCCCAGTGGATCCGGGAAGGCGGGCTGTTCGTCATCGTCAGCAACCTGATCACGGTGCTCAAGTACCTGCTTTTGCAGTTCTTGCCGGCGGCCTTTGCGGGCCTTGGCGACACGGCCTTCGGCTGGCCGGGCATCCCGCTGACTCTGTTCGGCGAGACCTTTGAATGGAACATCCTGGGGTATGACCAGGCCCACGGCGGCCTTGCCTACTTCTGCGCCTACATGGTGGCTATGGTCATCGGCGAGGTCATCAATTTCCCGATCCAGCGCAACTTTGTGTTCCGCTCCAAAGGCAAGCTGGGCCCCCAGATCGCCTGGTATCTGCTGGCTTTCTGCGTCATCACCTGCATCGTCAACTCCATCAACTGCGTGTGGGTGGCGGTGGCCGGCCTGCTGGTGCCTGACTTCATCTACAACATCGGCACCACGGTGCTCAACGGCGGCATTTCCATGATCGTGTTCTTCTTCGTCAACAAGAAGATCTTCCCAGCCGCCAAGGCCTGAATGCAGCGATCTTCCGTTTTTGCAAATTCCTTTTCCATCCCTTTTATCTCAGGCAGCGCCGCCGACTGTATGCACAGCCGGCGGCGCTGCCGATTTTGCTCCTTGACGTCGGTTTGAGCCCGGTCTTATACTCTGTATATAAGAAGGATGAGAAACGGCAGGGGAGGGGACGGCTATGGCCCGGCGCGGCGTACAGCAATTTTGCGAGAAAAGGATCGGTTGGCTGCGCGCCGCCGGCCTTCTACTCACCGGCGGGCCCGTTGTGCTGATGCTGGTCACCGGTGCGTGGGCCAGCTGCGCGTCGGGGCGCCTGCTCATGGACGTGCTGCTGCCGGCGGAACTGGGCATGCTCACCCTGCCCGGCATGGTTTTGCTGGCCGCGGCGGCCGTGGGGCAAAAGCCGGGGCGGACGCTGGTCCGGGTGTCGGGTTTTCTGCCCGTCGGGGCGGCGATCTCCCTGGCGCTGTGCCAGGTCGCGGCGCCGGCGGCAAGCGGGGCACAGACCGGCAGCCTGCTGCGCCTGGTACCCGTGGCGCTGCTGGGGGCGTATGACCTGGCGGTTTTTGCCGCGCTGGTCACGGCGGTGCTGTGCCTGGCGCGAAAAGGGCGACAGAAGCCATAAACAAAACAGTGCCCCCGTATCCTGCAAGGATACGGGGGCTTCGGTTTTGTCTGAAATCTTCAGCAGCAGAAAAATCCGCCGCGTCCGCAGCAGCAGATGCTGCACAGGTTGCACATCATCAGGTACAGCATGCTCTGTACACAGAAGTTGCCCTGCTGCATGCGGGACCCGGGCTGGGTGTAGGCCTGCTGGTAGGCGCTGTACGCGCGCCCCGGGTTTTGCAGCCGGTCCAGAAGCCGCTGGTACTCATAGTTGTTGGGCTCCATCTCCACGGCAGTGCGGGCCTCGGCCTGGGCGCGGATGTTGTTGCCCAGCCCGCTGCTGGCCAGCGCGGCGTAGTAGTGCCAGCGGGCGGTGCGGTCGGCCGTGGCAATGCCGTTGAGCACGTTCATGGCCTCGGTGTAATAGCCGTTGCGGATATAGTTGTTGGCGGCCTGCATCTCGGGGGATTCCCGCCCGGTGTTGCTGCGGGTCTCGTACCCGCCGAATCCGAAGGGATCGAATCCGAACCCGAACCCGAAGGGGTCCTGGTAGGCGCTTTGCCTACCGGCGTAGCCGCCGGCGCTGCTGCGCTGCTGTTGGTATCCGTAGCCGCCCGACGCTCCGCCGCCCTGGCGCTGGCGCATGATCTCGCTGTAAGCGGCCTGCACTTCCTTGAATCGATCCTCGCTGGACGGGTCGTCGGGGTGCAGGTCAGGGTGGTATTGCTTGCACTTTTGGCGGTAAGCCTTTTTGATGGTCTCCTCGTCCGCGCCCGGCTGGATGCCCAATACGCTGTACGGATCGGTCATTGATTCTGCGTCCCCTTCCTGGTGCGGGGTCTGGCGCGCGCGGCCTTGACCAGCGCGTACTTGCTCCATACCCCGGCGTAGATCGTGTTGTGCAGCA
This sequence comes from Faecalibacterium sp. UBA1360, assembly GCA_002306375.1. Classification (GTDB taxonomy): domain Bacteria; phylum Bacillota; class Clostridia; order Oscillospirales; family Ruminococcaceae; genus Gemmiger. The sequence goes on along the minus strand of DBRU01000105.1, from coordinate 2,725 downwards.
GTTGGCCCTCCGGCGTGTCCGTCAGGATCGGCAGCACGCCAAACCCCTGGGCGCACAGCCCCATTTGCTGTGTCAGCAGTTCATGGCAGCGGGCCTCGTAGCCTTCCCGGTCGTTGGCAAAGGCGTCGGCGGTAGCGGCCAGGGCGTTGAAGCGCCCGTGTTTTCGGTCCTTGGGCAGGTCGTCGTAGGCGTCCATCAGGTAGATGAATCCGCCCAGGCCCCGCCCCATGCGGTCCAGCGGTGCGGTCCACAGGTCCTGCCGGTAGCAGAACACCGCCCCCAGCAAGGCGCCGAATCGGTTGCACAAAGCGTCCAGATCGGTGCAGCCGGCGTTTTCCAGTTCGGTCAGGGCCGCCAGCTCGGTTTCCATGGCCTGGCACTGGCGGGGCCAGCGGGCACGAATGTCTTTCAGGTGGCCTTCCAGCTGTCTGGCCGCCAAAAGGCTCGGTCGGCTGTGATCGTCCTGCCAGTTGTCCAGGTAATTGTAGTAGGCCAGCGCCACGGTCATGTCGGCGGCGTAGGCGATATACTCGTTGTCGGCCCGGGGGCGGGGTTTGACGGGGTGAGGCGCGCACCGACCGTCGGAAAACCGGGTCGCCGGTTCATACAAGGCGCTGAGCAGCAGCGCCGCAAAGGTCATATCGTAGGAAAGCGCCATCCGCGCGGCCAGGCCGTACCGGCCCAGGGACCGGCACAGCCCGCAGTAGTAGGCTTGGTATCGGTCCATGGCCTCGTTGCTCAGGTCCTTGCGATAAATCGTAACATATCCAAACAAGCGTCGTCAACCCTTCCGGGGGCTGTCAGCGGCGGCTGTTCAGCTCCGTTTGATAAAGCTGGTCTTGCATTTGGGGCAGGTGATGGAGATGTTGCCCCGCCCCCGGGGCACCCGCAGCTGCTGGCGGCAATGGGGGCAGCGGAAATAGCGGTAGGTCTTGCGCAAAGCAAAGCGGGTGCGCAGGGTGTTGGCCCAGGCGGTCACGGCCGAACGCTTGGCCCAGTACCAGCGGTTTTCGGCGGCGCGGCGGGCGTGGTCGCGGCTGAACATGCGGATGTACGAGTAGATCAGCATGCCGAAACCCACGGCGTAAAACAGGATGCCGAAAATTCCCGGCAAAAAGATCCCAAAGATCAAAAACACCAGCGAGGCGATCGCCAGGAATCGGTTGAAGTGGTCGCTTCCGTAGCGGCCGGCCATAAAGCGTTGCAGCCAGGCTCTCATAACAGGATCCCATCCTTTTCATCGTTTCAAATAGAGTACGGTTCTCAGTATGCCACAGATTTGTGGTCAAATCGTGAACAGGAAAGAAACAGAATCTGAACAAGACGCCCAACGGAGCCGCTGTGGGCGTGGGCGGCAACTACAACCATTGTACAGGCAAAACGGGATGCGTCAAGACGCCGAGCGTTCTTTTTCCACATTTGGTTTGCGTGATTCGCTCTGTGGTGTTATACTAAAGCAGTAAAACCGATAGGCGCACACAGAAACCGCGGCATCGACCAAGGTGGATCGGTTGTGCCGGCGTACACAGACGGAAAGGCGGGACTGATACGTGAGAAAACGTGTTCGGAACGAGAAGATCCTTTTGACGGATTTTTATCGCGATGTGATGAAGATCACCAACACGGATTTGTTGCAGAAATGTGTCGATGCATCGCATATAGAAAGGCTGAAAGCCAGCCAGGTGCTGTTTGAGGAAGGCAGCGTGCCCACAAAGCTGTGCTTTGTGTGGGACGGCGTGCTGCGCGGCTTTTCAACAAGCGACAGCGGCAAGGACATAACGGACTGCATCTCGTTTCGGCGTGGCGAGTCGACCATGCCGGAAGCCCGCTTCGACCAGCCGGCTTCGGTCACGATCGAAGCCGTCGTGAAATCCGAAGTCGTGTGCATTCCCATACAGACGGTGCAGTCTTTGCTTGAAAATTACCCTGAACTGTATGTGATCTATGGGCAGTATCTGCTTCAGTCCGCCAATTTTCACCGGGAACTGAAAACGGCTGTGTACAAATACGCGGCGCAGGAACGCTACGAGTGGTTTTTGCAAGCATATCCGGGCCTGATCGACAGGATCCCCCACAAATATATCGCCTCGCTGCTCAATATGACGACGGTCACTTTGAGCAATGCCAGAAGAGAGTTGAAACGGCAGGAGCAGGCGCTGTAAAGGGCGTGCGCTGCCCGCTGCGGCGAATCGCCGCGCCTCGCACACAGGTCCCAAAAGCCCGAAAGCGATGCGCCCGGCTGCTGTTCAAAAAAACGGTCCGACCCAAGGGTCTGCAAGGCAGAACTTTGGCCGGCCGTTTTTTTTGTGCGTTTGCACAGGGACCTTGCCGGTACGGCGGGCGGATCATGACCATGTTGGGGGGCCTTCTGGCTTCAGGCCCCGAAGGCCTCCCTTGCTCTTGTCAAGCGTACGACTGTTTCAACTTGCTGTTCATTGTCCAAACTGATATTCATATTTTCCTCGATGATAGGCAGCCGAAACTTAATGGATTTCAACCACTGCCCATTGGGCTGACGCTCCGGGTAAATCTGAATTTCAGAGATCAGTTCCTCAATCAGCTGTCGTTTCTCTCTGTCGTTCATCTTTCCATAGAGTTGATCGAAGTAGATTAGAACCTTGTAGATATTATCACCGGTCAGCTTTTCTGCCTCAATAGCCTGTTTCTTAGCTCTGGCTGCAATCAGCAGAGACTCCAATTCTTCAATCTTATCATACATCCCATA
>DBRU01000059.1:2504-4714 GCA_002306375.1 Faecalibacterium sp. UBA1360 | reverse complement strand
CCGTCCATGACTTCGACCTGGGGGCGATGCCGGGCTTTCTGCCCGCTAACGCCCTGGCGGGCAAGGACTCGCTGGAGATCTTCGTCACGGCCTCGCCGGACGGCGGGCAGATCCAGCTCATCAGCCGGTTCGACAACCTGGGCAAGGGTTCCTCCGGCGCGGCGGTGCAGTGCATGAACCTCATGCTCGGCCTGCCCGAGACCGCGGGCCTGGCGCTGTGAGCGCCGGGCAAAACACAACAAGGCATCAAAGGGGAAGTATCGTTATGGAGCATTCGTTTACCCGCGTCGAGGGCGGTATCTGCGCGCCTCTGGGCTTTTCTGCCGCCGGCGTGCACTGCGGCATCCGCCACAACCACACCAAGCCCGACCTGGCCCTGATCAAGGCGGACGTGCGCTGCGCGGGCGCGGCCTGCTACACCACCAACAAGGTGTACGGCGCGCCCATCACCGTGGACCGGGAACACCTGGCCGACGGCTACGCCCAGGCCATCCTGGTCAATTCCGGCAACGCCAACACCTGCGCCCCCGGCGGCGTGGAGCTGGCCCGCGAGACCTGCCGCCTGGCCGCCCGGGCCCTTGGCATCGACGAGAAGGACGTGCTGCCCGCCTCCACCGGCGTCATCGGCCAGGCCATGAGCATCGCGCCCTTCGTCGCCGGCATCCCGGCCGCCGCCGAAAAGCTGGCCCACAGCCCCGAGGGCAACCTGAACGCGGCCTTCGCCATCATGACCACCGACACCTACCCCAAGCACATCGCGGTGGAGTTCACCCTGGGCGGCAAGACCTGCCGCATGGGCGCCATCGCCAAGGGGTCCGGCATGATCCACCCCAACATGGCCACCATGCTGCTGTTCATCACCACCGACGCCGCCGCCCGGCCCGACGTGCTGCAACAGGCGCTGTCCTCGGTGGTGCCGGCCACCTTCAACCAGATCTCGGTGGACGGCGACACCTCCACCAACGACACGGTCATGCTGCTGGCCTCGGGCCTGGCGGGCAACGACCCCGTGCAGCCCGGCACCCCCGACTACGACACCTTTGTGGCGGCCCTGACCCAGGTGGCCGAACACCTGTGCCGCGAACTGGCCGGCGACGGCGAGGGCGCCACCAAGCTGCTGGAATGCACGGTCAGCGGCGCGCCCGACGTGCCGACGGCCCGGGCCGTGTCCAAGAGCGTGATCCATTCCTCCCTGTTCAAGGCCGCCATGTTCGGCGAGGACGCCAACTGGGGCCGCGTGCTGTGCGCCATCGGCTACACGCCGGGGGATTTCTCCATCGAGCACACCTCGGTGCGGCTGCAAAGCGTGGCCGGCGAGGTCCTGGTGTGCGAGAACGCCGCCCACCATCCCTTCAGCGAGGAGGAAGCCGCCCGCATCCTGAAAGAGAAGGAGATCCGCATCCTGGTGGACCTGGGCTGCGGCGACGCTTCGGCCAAGGCCTGGGGATGCGATCTGACCTACGACTACGTGAAGATCAACGGCGACTACCGCACCTGAGCGGAGCCGGCGAGGGGGAACACTGATGAAAAACGAAGAGATGGCGCTGCTGTTTTCCGAAGCGACGCCCTACATCCAGAAATACCACGGCAAGACCCTGGTCATCAAGTACGGCGGCAACGCCATGATCAACGGCGCGCTCAAGCTGGCCGTCATGAACGACCTGGTCACCCTGACGCTGCTGGGCGTGCGGGTGGTGCTGGTGCACGGGGGCGGCCCCGCCATCAACGCCATGCTGGGCAAGCTGGGCATCGAATCCCGTTTCGTCAACGGCCTGCGCTACACCGACGCCGAGACCATGGCCGTGGTCCAGCAGGTGCTGGCCGGCCAGGTCAACAAGGACCTGGTGGCCCTGCTCAAGGGCCGGGGCGTGGGGCTGTGCGGCATGGACGGCAACACCATCAGCTGCCGCCGCTACACCGAGGCTGACCTGGGCTTCGTGGGCGAGATCACCGGCATCAACACCACCCTGATCAACCACCTGCTGGACGACCAGTTCATCCCGGTGGTGGCCACCGTGGGCATGGACGAGGAAAACGGCGTCTTGTACAACGTCAACGCCGACACCGCCGCCGCGGCCATCGCCGTGGCCCTGGGGGCCGAAAAGCTCGTGACCATGACCGACATCGCCGGCCTGCTGCGGGACAAAAACGACGAATCCACCCTGATCCCCGAAGTGGAGTTGTCTGAGATCGAGGGCTACAAGTCCCAG
>DBRU01000059.1:246-2349 GCA_002306375.1 Faecalibacterium sp. UBA1360 | reverse complement strand
TGGCCCGGGACGCTTCGGGCAAGGCGTATCTGGACTTTACCTCGGGCATCGGGGTCAACTCTCTGGGCTTTGCCCACCCGGCCTGGGTCAGGGCCGTCACCGAACAGGCGGGCCTGGTGCAGCACACCTCCAACCTGTACTACACGGCCCCCTGCGGCCGCCTGGCCCGCAAACTGTGCCACCGCACCGGCATGGACCGGGTGTTCTTCGGCAATTCGGGGGCCGAGGCCAACGAGGGCGCCATCAAGTGCGCCCGCAAATACAGCGCCGACGTCTACGGCGAAGGCCGCAGCCGGGTGGTGACGCTGGTCAACTCCTTCCACGGGCGGACGCTGGCCACCCTGACCGCCACCGGCCAGGATGTGTTCCACCATGATTTCGGGCCTTTCCCCGCCGATTTCGCCTACGCCCCCGCCGGCGACTTTGACGCCCTGGTGGCGGCTGTGGGGGACGATCACCGCACCTGCGCCGTCATGATGGAGCTGGTGCAGGGCGAGGGCGGCGTGGTCGCCCTGGACGCCGACTATGTGCACAAGGTGGCCGACTGGTGCGCCGAGCGGGACATCCTGCTCATCGTGGACGAGGTGCAGACCGGCGTGGGCCGCACGGGCAAGTTCCTGGCCTGCGAGAACTACCACCTGCGCCCCGACATCGTCACCCTGGCCAAGGGCCTGGGCGGCGGGCTGCCCATCGGCGCGGTGCTCACCACCAAGAAGGTGGCCGCCCACATGGGCCCGGGCAGCCACGGGTCCACCTTCGGCGGCAACCCGGTGTCCTGCGCCGGGGCCTGCGCCGTGCTGGACACCCTGGACGAGGAGTTCATGCAGAACGTCAACGACTGCGCCGCCGCCCTGTGGACCGGCCTGCGCACCCTGCCCCACGTGGAGGAGGTCAGCGGCCTGGGCCTGATGATCGGCCTGCGCTTTGCCGACGGCGTCAAGGCCGCCGAGGTCCGCGCCGACTGCGAGCGCCGGGGCCTGCTGGTGCTCACGGCCAAGGACCGGCTGCGGCTGCTGCCCCCGCTGATCTTGCAGCCCGCCGACGTGGACAAGGCGCTGTCCGTTTTGCGCAAAACGCTGGAAAATCTTTGACCCTTCCCGCCCGCCGGGCCTTTGGCCCGGCGGGCGTTTTGCTGCCCGGGGCCGGGGGAAGAAGCGCGAAAAAAGGGCGGCGGTGTCAAAAAAGCGGTGGCGCTGCCCGGCATGGTGTGGTATAATTAACAGTACGGCGCGAACGGGGCGGGCCCGCCGCGCAAGGTCGCAAGAGGAAAGAGGAGAGGGTTCCATGGGCATCATCCGCAAGATCCAGGCCAAGACCGGCGAGGTGTGCGCCAAGGAGAAGATCCGGCCTTTGGTGGAAAGCCGCATGATGCGGGACATTCTTTTGGAGATCGGCCAGCGGGGCAGCGAGGCGCTGGACCCCCAGTCGGTGCCCATGGCCCAGCGGGCCCGGGCGGCCCGCATCGCCAGCGAGTGCGGCCTGGCCGGCATGCGCCAGAGCGTGGTGGACGAAGTGCGCCTGGACGCCGAGGGCATCACCCTGAGCTGCGACGGCGAGCAGACCACCTTTTTGTACGCCGACTACAACTACGAGAACATCGAGGACACCGACTGCCTGCCCGTGGTGGCCCAGTACCTGGTGGCCCACATGCGGGGGTATTACAACATCAGCCGCACCTGCACGCCGGTGCAGCGCCCGGGCGGCCGGGCGGTGCCCAAAACGCGGGAGGTGTTCATCCGCCGCCACCACGAGGACACCCCCTTTGAGCCCGGCCCCGTGCAAAAGCAGCACCTGTTTTGAGCCGAGCCTGCCGATGTGCAAGCAGGGGGACGGCAGGGCCCGTGCCCTTTGTCACAAGACGGCCGGAAAACCGGCACAGGGGAGTGCACCTTGCCCGCAAACGGCCGGCCCTGTGGGGCCTTGGCATTGCGGGGGGAATGCGGGCTTGACCGGCCCGGCCAGTGTAGGGCTTGACCGGCCCGGCCAGTGCGGGCTTGACCGGCCCGGCCAGCCCCTTGACGCGGCGGGCAGGGTTTGGTATAATTAGCTGTACGCCGTGCGAAACGCCCGGCGTGATACGGAGCATTACTCAAGTGGTCGAAG
>DBRU01000059.1:0-123 GCA_002306375.1 Faecalibacterium sp. UBA1360 | reverse complement strand
GTCGTAAGAGGGAGCACTCGAAAGTTTGCAGCCCGCTGGCCGATTCGTCCGCCGCGAATGGCGTGACGGCGGGATTTCCCCGGGGTATGGTTTCCGGTTTTATCCGCTTATCTTGCATCGAAA
>DBRU01000015.1:15834-23887 GCA_002306375.1 Faecalibacterium sp. UBA1360 | reverse complement strand
GAGCCGCCCCGCCGGGGCGGCTCTTTTGCGCGGTTTTACCGGGTCCGATCATTGAAATGGTAATAATAGTTGAACCAGGCGCCCAGTCCGCACACGGCGGCCATACCCAGCACGAATACGGCGCCGGTCAGATGCTCCCGCCAAGACTGACCGGCAGCAAAAATCCATCCCGCATTAACAAAAAGGATCAGAACAAAGAAAAAGATTCCCGGTAAAGCACAGCGCAGCATACGCAGCAGGCGCATTCTCCAATGGACCTGCTGACCATCCGCAGACTCGGCGCCGCACAGATGGCAGCGGATGATGGCCAGGGGCGCGCTGACATAACGAAACCCCATGCGCCGGTAGACGCGTTCGGCCTCGTACTCCGCGCCGTCCAGGATAAATCGGGGATACATGCCCTCTTTGGTGATGACGAGCTCCTTGCCGTTTTCGGCAGCCCAGGCCAGCAGGGCGTCGGTAAATTCCCGCGGAGTGGTGACGGGACCGTCCGGCACAAAGGTGAACGCTTCCCGGCGCTGCGCAGCGGCCACGCTTTTGTAATCCTGTACCCAGCGGGTAAAGAATCCTGCCTGCGGCGCGTTTTCCATCTTTTGCAAACAAGCCTCCACATCCAAGCTGTCCGGAGAAGGGGACGTATCAGCCAGGTCCCGGCAAAATCGGATGGCCGCTTGCAATTCCTCGGTGCGGGCACGCAGCCGCTGTTCCTGTTCATGCAACGCCTGCGGCAGTGGCGTTTTTTGCTCCAGTACCAGCCGGATCTCTTCCAATGGCATATCCAACATGCGCAGCATACGGATCAGCTTCAGAGTGCGAAGATCTTCCTGTGTGTAGATGCGGTAGGAGTTATCGGGGTCGCGTTTCGGATGCACAAGGCCTTCCCGCTCGTAAAAACGAATGTTCTGTGCAGACACACCGCTGCTTTGGGCAGCTTCCTTGATATTCATATACGGTGTTCACCGTCCTTTCAAGCCCAGTGTAAGGCATGAAGTTGGTATAAGGTCAAGGAATATTCCGAAAATTTTGCGCCCAAAACGGTATTTCACAGAAAAAGTTCATTTGCCTTGCGGTCGGCGCACAGCTTGGCCAGCTTGGACTGCGTGGCAGCCACCTTGTCGGATGCGGGGTGGCGGGCATGGCTCGGGCAGACAGCCTCACAGCGCATACAGCCGATACAAAGGCAGGTGTCTACCTGGCGGGGATCCATGGGGGAGATGGCTCCTGTGGGGCACTGGGCGGCGCAGACGCCGCACTCGGTACAGGAATCGCCGGGCAGGGGATAGAACCCAACGCCGCCGAAGGCCCGGTAGGGGCGGTTGCCTGGGAGCGCCGGGCAACGGATCTGGCCGCGATCGACCGCACCGCGGATGCGTTGCCCAAAGCCGACCAGTTCCCGCAAATCGGAATCGTCGGGCCGGTGGGCTGCATAGCACCGGGCGATGGAGTGCTCGGCGATTGCGGCCACGGCAGCCGCAACGTCAAAGCCGGCGGCTTTTGCCAGGTCGGCCAGTTCCAGCAGCGTATCGTCGTAAGCGCGGTTTCCGTAGGCGACGGCAAGGACTGCCTTTGCTCCGTTTGCGTTTAATAAGGCCAGGCGCGCCGCCGCCGGCACGGGCACGCGCCCGCCATAGCTGGGCACCGCCACAACACACAAGTCGTTCGGCGTGAAGTGCAGGGCCGAAATTGCCATGCCTCGATCGCACAGATCGACCACACACCCTTCGTCGGCCATGGTCATCAGCCCCCGGACCAAAGCGTCGGCCACTTTTTTGGTGCCGCCGGTGGGGCTGAACAAAATCTCGACAATGCGCATGGGGCAGACCTCCCTTTTGCTTTTTACGCAGTCTGTCTTTTGAAACACTTTGATATACCGAAAATTATGCAAAAGCCGCCGGGCAACGTACATCTGTGTACAAACCCGACGGCTTTTGTGGAGCTGGAAACGTGACTCGAACACGCGACCTGCTGATTACGAATCAGCTGCTCTACCGACTGAGCTATTCCAGCGAAAACATGAATAGTATACCTTTTTTTGACCGAACGGTCAAGGGGTCCGCATAAAAAAATCAAAAAACCGCTTTGCGGGCAGGCAAAAGCGGCTTGAATAGCGTTTACGGATCGTCTGCGGAGGTGCCGTTTTCATCGGGGTTGTGTGCAGCGGATGGGGCGTCGCCTGGTCGGCGTCGGCCTACCACCGGGATAAATCGCCCGGCAAATCGGTTCTTCCCACGGCTTTTGACGTAAAAATATCCCACAAAGGAAAAGACCAGCGCTCCGATGAAATTGACCAAAAGGTCCTCCATCGTGTCCAGCAATCCGATGTCCAGATATCCGCCCAGGCCAAGCGCCGTGCGCGTCCCGTCCTCTTGCACCACGATCACGTCCGCGATCTGCCCGATGCGTACCGGGCGGTTGCCGCCCTTCGGGTCCAGCAGGATCGTACCGATCTCGTGTACGATGGTATCCTTTTGCATGTCCAGGTAAAAAAGCCGGTCCATCCAGAATTCAAAAAACTCCCACAAAACGCCTACTGTCATGGAAAAGCAAAAGGCCACCACAGCCAGGTACAATGGCGAAAGGGAAAAGGTGGCGCGCTTGTGGCGGTTGAGCAGGTCCAGCAGCGAAAAACCCACCGCTGCGCACAAAAAGCCGTTGAGTGTGTGCAGCAAAGTGTCCCAATGGGGGAAGGTCACATAATAGGCGTTGATCTCGCCTAAAATTTCGGCGGCATAGATAAACAGAAGAATGATGATCTCCAGCGTGTCCGGCAATTCAACGTCCAGGCGCCGCTCCAAAATGGAGGGCATGGCAAACAGGATCAGGACCAAAACGCAGAGAAAGACGTTTTCAAAATTGTGGTTGAAGATTTGCGCCAGCAGCACGGCCACCACCGACAGGCGCAAGGCAAAATAGACGACGGTCACGCCGCGCTTGGTCTGCCAGGCGTGGCGCAAAGAGCGTGCGGGACGCGGCTTTTCCCGATCAGGCATACAAAAAGTTCCACCTTTCTGTGCGCCGGCGAACCGCTGCTCCGAACACGTTCAGTCCAGACTGAAATCCTTGGGGTCCAGCTTGGGCAGTTCCTGACGGCGGGGTGTGCGCATGAGCGGGTCATACACAAACCGGCGGCAGGCAAAATAGGGCGATACCACCCCGCGGTGCTTGCACAGCACCATGCGGTTGTCGGCGGCGGGACTCCCATGCACGCAGTAAGCGCAGGCCGGCGCGATCTTGCTGCCGTAAAACGGCTTTTTGAACATAGCATGGCCCTCCCTCAATACAATTATTACAACCCTTTCCGTGCATCGTCAGGCGTTGCAATCTTTTCAATCATTATAGTTTTTTGGCTGTGCTTTGTAAAGCAGGGCACATAGAAACAAAAATACGGCAAAGGCGGCGTCCGGCGCAGCGCGGTTCATGGCAATGACGCGGCCTTTAAGATTGGAAAACACCTCGGTCGTTCCGGGCACAAAGCGGACGCAAATGCGCACCAGCGCCTGCATGGCCGCCATGTGTACAAGGCGGGAAAGAAACAGCGGCCGCAGGGAAAGTTCTTTTGGCAAAAGGGCTCGCAGCTGGGTAAAGACCGAAAGCCCCAGAACGCTCATGCACAGGCATGTGCCGTACAACGCCTCCTGCCCGCCGGCCGCCGCATAGTCTGCGCAGGCGGCGCTGATCTCCAGCGCCGCGCACGCAAGGCGGGAGCCCGCTGGGGGCAGCGGCAGACGTTGCAGCGCCAGCGCATAGACCATGCGAAAGAAAATTACGCAGCCGCAGACGCACAGGCTGCTGTCCACGGCGCTGCGGATGTCGTCCGAAAGGCCCTTGCTGGTTTGAGACGATCCGGCGACGGAGGCAACCGAGGTGCGTTCGCAGGCGAGCAGCAGCATCGGAATAGCCGCGATCAGGTTACATGCCAACTGTAAACCGTACAAAAGCACGCCAAGGCGTACCGAACCCAACATCTGGCCGCCCACCGAGCCGATCACGAACCCGGGCCCCGAACAGCAGCCCAGGAGCAGCAGCATCTGAGCCTGCCTTTGAGTCAGCCGTTTTGCCTCGTACAGGTCATGCACAAGGCGCGCGCAGACCGCGTAGCCGCCCAGCCAGCACAAGATCAGCGTGCCGCCCCAGGTGCGTTTGGCGCCAAAAAGTCGGGCGGCGGCGCTGCATATCACAAAAAACGGAAACAATGCCGGCAAAAGCCGGTACAGGCACAGGGCACACCCGTCGCCAAATCCCCGGGCGGCGGCATCGGGGGCTGCCAGGATCAGCGCGGCGAACAATGCCAGTGCCGCCGCGCGCAACGGTACGGACAAGCGGGACAATATCATAACCGGGGCTCCTTTGCTATATATTGGTGGTGACGTCCTGTGCAGGGAAGGGGGCCATACCATGAAACGCTATCGCTGCCGACGCCCTGCCCGGGCTCGCGCCGCCGAACCGGCCGTACACGCCGATGAAAGATGGTACCGTATGCCGGAGCTCGTCGTGCGCGGCAGGCAGGTGTCCACCGACGGCTGCCGTCGGGTGTTGGATTTCACCCCGCAGAAGATCTGCCTGGACCTGGGGGACGTCGTCCTTACATTGTATGGCGACGGACTGCATATAGAATCCCTGGCAGGCAAACGCCTGGTGGCGGTCGGGCGGTTCAGATGTATCGAACTCCATGGCAAATGGGAGGACGGCGCATGAAAAAAGAGACGAAGGCGGTGCTGGCGGCGGACCGGCTGCGCGTCGCAATCAGCGGGCGGGGCACACATCGATTTTTGAGCGCGGCAGCAGCGCAGGGCATCAAATTGCAAGCGGTTCGCTGCGAAGGGGACGGATACAGCGCCGGGATCGCGGGGGCTGATCTTGGCAGGCTGCGCCGCCTGGCCGACAGCGGACACTGGCAGCTGAACCTGGTGCGGCGCAAGGGGCCGGGACGGTGGCTTGAACGTCTGCTGGGGCGTCCGGGGCTGGTCGTCGGCTTGCTTTTGTTTTTCGTGCTGGTGCGCTGGCTGTCGGGCTATGTATGGCACATCGATTTCGGCGAACTGGAAGCGCAGCGCCGGAACACCTTCCGCGCCGTCTTGGAGGAACAGGGCATCCGTGAAGGCACTCGCATGACCCAGGAACTGCTGCACAGCGCACAGTATGCCCTGTTGCAGCAAAGCGCTGATTTTGGATGGTTGAGCCTGAATTTTGCGGGGGGCTGTCTGTTTGTGGAACAGACCGAAAATCAGACCCAAACCATTCAAATACCCGACGGCGATGTGGCGCTGTATGCCAAGGCGGACGGCCAGATTTTGGCGCTGCGGCTGCAAAGCGGATTTGCACAGGTAAACGCGGGCCAGTATGTGGCTGAAGGGCAGTTGCTGGCCAACGGACAGAAAGCAGACCGAAACGGCGATGCGGTGATGCAGGGGGCGTCGGGGCAGATCGTTGCCCGCGTCCAAAAGACCTATGCGGCGTCTCAGCCGCTGGCCTTGCAGGCCGAGATCCCCACAGGGCAAAGTATGCGGCGCGATACCTGGTACTTCCTCGGGGTTCCTGTAATCTCCCCGCAGGAGGAGCAATCGCCTTACGAGAACCAGGTACAGACAGTGGAATGGCTGCCCCTGGCTTTTGGGCGCATCGCCTTGCCGGGGTGCGTTTGCCGCGAAACCTGTTGGGAGACCAGGACCGCCGAGCTTACCTATTCCACAGCCGACGCCGAAGCCCTGGCTTACCGGCAGTGTCGCTTGGCGCTGGCGGAGGAATTCCCCGATGCGGTCGTTGAAAGCGAGAGCCGGACCGCCTCGTATACCGATACCGGCGTGCGCTGCGAAGTACGCTTCGTCTTTACGGCAGACATAGCCAGGCAGGGACCGCTGACACCGCTGCCCGACACCCAGGCCGGAACATGAGGCCCCAAAGACCTGTGGTGCCCACAAATACGCGAAAAATTTGTATAATATTCATAGTTTCTTTTGCACGAAATTGTGATATAATGCAAAGTAGTATGGTAAATCCAGGAGGGGACAATATTTGGCAGAACGAGCGATCGAGCTGGACAGCATCGAACTGGCGGCGGCAATCTTTGGCAACGGAGACGAGAATGTGCGGCTGCTGGAACATGAGTTTGGGGTCACGGCGGTGTGCCGGGGTTCCGTGCTGAAATTCACCGGCCCGGAAGAGGGCGTGGCGGCCGCGGTGCATGCCGTGCAGGGCATGGTCACGCTGATGGAAAACCGTACCCCGCTGGATGAGCAGACCGTGCGCTACTGCATCAGCCTGGCCAGAGAAGGCGAGGAGAAGCGTCTGCGGGAACTCACCGATGACTTTGTGGCTGTGACCGCCAAAGGCCGGCCCATCCATCCCAAGACCCTGGGCCAAAAGGAGTATCTGGCCGCCATCCGCGCCAATTCCATCACCTTCGGCGTAGGGCCGGCGGGCACAGGCAAGACCTACCTTGCCGTGGCCATGGCCGTCAAAGCATTCAAAGCCAAGCAGGTGGACCGCATCATCCTGACCCGGCCTGCCGTGGAAGCAGGGGAGAAGCTGGGCTTTTTGCCCGGCGATCTGCAAAACAAGGTGGACCCCTATCTGCGCCCGCTGTATGACGGGCTGTTCGATCTGCTGGGGGCCGAGGCGTTTCAGCGCCTTCAGGAAAAGCAGGCTATCGAGGTGGCCCCGCTGGCTTATATGCGCGGGCGTACGCTGGACGACGCGTTCATCATTTTGGATGAAGCCCAGAACACCACCCCTGAACAGATGAAGATGTTTTTGACCCGTATGGGCGCCAACAGCAAGGTGGTCGTGACCGGCGATATCACCCAGATCGATCTGCCGGACAAAAGCCGCAGCGGCCTTGTGGACGCTTTGCGGGTGCTGCGCGGCATCCAGGGCATCGCCCAGGTGCAGCTCAGCGACAAGGACGTGGTGCGCCATCGCCTGGTGCAGCAGATCGTCAAGGCGTATGAAAAAGCAGCGAGCGCCGCACAGCGCCGCTGAAAAAGAGATAAACGCATTCGGGACAGCTAAAGGAGGAATCCCTTTATGTCAAACAAGGTGCTGATCAGCAATGAACAGAATGCCGTCAAGGTGCCGTCGGGCCTGCGCATCTTGATCCGGCGCAGCTGCAACGCGGTGCTCAACTATGAGAAATTCGACGGCCCTGCCGAGATCAGCGTCACCTTTGTGGACAACGACCGCATCCATGAGTTGAACAAGCAGTACCGCGACAAGGACTCGGCCACCGATGTGCTCAGTTTCCCCATGGGGGAAAACGGCGTGTGGGACATCGACGAGGACAACGGCTGCAAGATCCTGGGCGACATCGTCATCTCGATGCAGCGCGCCATGGAGCAGGCCGAACTGTACGGGCACTCGCTCCAGCGCGAGGTCGCCTATCTGACTGTGCATTCCATGCTGCACCTGCTGGGCTACGACCACGAGACCAGCGGCCTGGAGGCCGTGCGCATGCGCGAAAAGGAAGAAGCCGTTTTGTTGCAGCTTGGCCTGCCCCGCACGGTCTCTTATACCAATGACGAAATTTTATACGAATAATGAAGATACGTTCTGATCTGGCACGGTTCGGCCGCGGCTTTGTGTACGCGCTCAACGGCATCCGTGCAGCCATTATGGAGGAGCGCAATTTCCGTTTTCATCTGTGCGCTTCCGTCTACGCCTACGCGGCGGCTTTTCTGGCGCAGCTTTCCCCTGTGGGCTACGCCTTAATCGCGTTGTGCGTGTTTCTGGTCCTTGGCATGGAACTGATGAATTCGGCCATTGAGCGGGCGGTGGACAAGCCCGATACCGCTCACTGGTGGAGCGCCGGCGCGGCCAAAGATATGGCGGCCGGCGCCGTGCTGCTGACCGCCGTAGGCGCCCTGGCCGTGGGCGTTTGTCTGTTCGGCAACCGCGAGGCGCTGCTGGCTATCTGGACCGGGGTCACCCACAGCCCGCTGACCGTCGCTTTGTGGGCGGCGTCGCTGCTGGCGGCGTATTTGTTTACCTTCCGTTACGGAAACACGAAAGAGAAAGGTACCGGCAACCATGAACCAACCCCAAACCCGCCATCCGAATC
>DBRU01000015.1:10929-15823 GCA_002306375.1 Faecalibacterium sp. UBA1360 | reverse complement strand
CTGACCAACGCCCTTGTGGGCGAAAAGGTAGCCATCGTGACCCAAAAACCCCAGACCACCCGTAGCCGCATCACCGGCGTTGTGACCCGCGGTCCCGTGCAGTATGTGCTGATGGACACGCCGGGCATCCACCAGCCGCGCAACAAGCTGGACGCCCGCATGACCCAGACCGCGGCCGCCAGCGTCAAGGATGTGGATGTGACCCTGATGCTGTTTGAGCCCGCCGGGGACCTGACCGAAAGCGAGCTGGCCATGGTCAAGGCCCTCCAAGGCGCCGGGCCGGCGGTTGCCGTCATCAACAAGGTGGACCTGCTGCGCGGATTTGAAGAACTGGAAGCACGTAAGCGCTTTGTGGCGGAACTGGGTGTGTTTGACCGTGTTGAAACGGTCAGCGCCAAGGACGGCACAGGCTGCGAGGCACTGTTTGAGGTATTGCGCGGCTATGCTTCGCCGGGCCCCCATTACTTTGACGACGACGCCTTTACCGATATGCCCGAGAAGGAACTGGTGGCCGAACTCATACGGGAAAAGCTGCTGCTGTTCATGCGCGACGAGATCCCCCACGGCGTGGCCGTGCAGGTTGAGAGCTTTAAGGAGCGCCCGGACAGCGACCTCATCGACATTTCGGTAGAGATCTGCTGCGAACGCAAAAACCACAAAGGCATGATCATCGGCAAGGGTGGGCAGATGCTCAAAAAGATCGCTTCGGCGGCCCGGCTCGACTGCGAAGAACTGCTGGGTGCTCGGATCAACCTGCAATGCTGGGTCAAGGTACGGGAAGGCTGGCGTGACAACGAACGCCTGCTGGATGACCTTGGCTTCGCCAAGCCCTGACAGAATTTCCCTGCGCACCGCTGACCGGGTCAGACAACTTTTCCGCAACGCAGCCGCTATAATGGACGGTACAGTCTTGCGGAAAAGGGGTGCCGGCCTATGCAGTGGGAGTCTTTGGACCCGTGTGCCAGCGAGTGGGCGCTGTTTGCCCAGACGGGCAGCGTTTATGATTATCTGATCTACAAAAGCCGGCAGGCCTGTTCGCCGGCAGCGAAAGAGGACGTGTATGCAGATCGCGACGACCGGCCTGGTCCTTCGCCAGGTCAAGGTGGGCGAGGCGGACCAGATCCTGACCATTCTGACGCCTGACCGGGGCGTTGTGTCGGCCTCCGCCAAGGGAAGCCTGCGGCTGAAAAACAAGCTGTTCAGCGCCTGCGGTTTGTTCTGCTATTCGGAATTTTGCATCACCATGGGGCGTTCGGCCAACTTCGTGGACGAAGCCGCCGTCAAAAAAGTGTTCCACGGCCTGGGCCGTACCGTTGAGGGCACGGCCCTCGCAGTCTATCTGGCCGAAGCGGTGGCGACCCTTTCCCCCGAACCGCCTGAATCCGCCGAGGTCTTGCGCCTGATGCTCAACACGCTGTATATGATCAGCGAGGCAAAGCGTCCGCCGCGCCTGCTCAAGGCGATCTGTGAAATGCGCACGATCTGCCTGGCCGGGTATATGCCTCGCGTGCTGGCCTGCGACGGGTGCGGGCGCTATGACGGCGGGGATTTTTACCTGGACCCCGCCGAAGGTCGTCTTTTATGCGCCGACTGCGCCAGAACCGAAAACCGCGCCCCCAACCTGGACGCTGGGGCGCTGTACGCCTTGCGCCATATCTGCCTGGCTGATGACGCCAGGCTGTTTCACTTTACCCTCAGCGAGGCAAGTACAAAACGCCTGGGTGCGGTGTGCGAGCGATACTTTGTGACAAAGCTCGACCACACGCCCAAAAGCCTGGAATTTTTACGCACCGTGCTGGAATAAACAGTCGGTGTCCCACGCTTACACAGGAATGACCCCAATAACAAGGAGAGTATCACCGATCTATGGATGGAGCCTATAAAATCACACTGGAACTGGATAAGATCATCGCCCGGGCGGTGGCGCTGTGCGCCTGCGCCGAGACGAAAGAACGCATGCAGGCCATCAAGCCCTGTGCGACCACCGAAGAGGAACGCTACGCCCTGGCCCAGACCAACGCCATCAACAGCCTGCTGATCAAAAACGGCAGTCCCCGGTTCGGCGGGGTGCGCGGCGGCAAGCGAATCGCCGCCCATGCGGTCAAGGGCGGCATCCTGTCCATGGGCGAATTGCTGGAGATCGCTGCTATTTTGCGCAACTTCCACGGCCTGTACCAGTGGTACGGAATGACCGAACATGATCCTTTGCCCACCGACGATCTGTTTTTTGCCCTGGCGCCTCAGCCCACGCTGGAAAAGCAGATCACCGACAGCATTCTTTCCCCCGAAGAAATGGCCGACACCGCCAGTGTGACCCTGCGGGATCTGCGTCGTCGCATCCGCGCCACCGAGGATTCCATTCGCACCAAGCTGGATTCCATCATCAAGAACTCCACCACCAACAAGTTTTTGCAGGACGCGGTGGTCTCGCTGCGCAACGGCCGCTACGTGGTGCCTGTACGTGCCGAGTATCGCGGCGAGGTGGGCGGCATCATCCACGACGTGTCCTCCACCGGCGCGACCGTGTTTGTGGAACCTACGGCCGTGGTGGAAGCCAACGCCCGCATCATGCAGCTGCGCGCCCAGGAACAGGAAGAGATCACCCGCATCCTGACCGCCTTTTCGGGGCAGGTGGCGTCTTTGGAGCCCCAGTTCTCTTACAGCTACGACGCCATGCTGGAAATTGACCTTCTTTTGGCCAAGGCCCGCCTGGCCGTGGAGCAAAACGCCTTTATGCCGACGGTCAGCGACGCGTGTCGCTTCTCCCTGAAAAAGGCGCGCCATCCGCTGCTGGACAAGAAAAAAGCCGTACCCGTGGACATCGCCCTGGGCAGCGAGTATGATACGCTGGTCATCACCGGCCCCAACACGGGCGGCAAGACCGTGAGCCTTAAGACTGCAGGTTTGCTCAACGCCATGGCCCAGCACGGCTTTTTGATCCCGGCGCACGAGAGCAGCGCCGTGTGCCATTTTGAAGAATACCTGGTGGACATCGGCGACGAACAGAGCATCGAGCAGAGTTTGTCCACCTTTTCCGGCCACATGAAGCGCATCACCGGCATTCTGGACCTGGCCGGGCCCTCCACCCTGACGCTGCTGGATGAGCTGGGCGCCGGTACCGACCCGGCCGAGGGCGCGGCCCTGGCCGTGAGCATTCTGGAAAAACTGCGCCGCCGCGGTACGCTTCTGATGGCCACCACCCACTACGCCGAACTGAAGGTCTATGCCCTGGAGACCCCCGGCGTCATCAACGCCAGCTGTGAGTTCGACGTGGAAAGCCTGATGCCCACCTATAAGCTCAGCGTGGGCGTGCCGGGCAAGTCCAACGCCTTTTTGATCAGCGCCAAGCTGGGGATCCCCGAGGATGTCATCGATGCGGCCAGGGCCCATATGTCCAGCGACGACAAGCGTCTGGACAGCGTGCTGGCCCAGCTGGACGACTTGAAATTGCAGCTCAAGGCCGCCGAGGACGAAGCCGAACGGGCCCGCCACGAGGCCGAGTATGCCCTGGAGAGCGCCGAAAAGAAGCGGGATGAACTGATCCGCCAGGGTGAGACCGAGTTGGAAAACGCCCGCAAACAAGCCCGGGACATGATGCAGAAGGTGCAGAATGAGGCGTACGCCCTGACCGACGAGCTGCGCCGTCTGCAAAAGGAAGAAAAAGCCAGCGCGGCCCAGCGGGCGGTGCGCGCGCGGGAGATCGCCCGCAAGGACACCGAGCGCATTCTGGAAAGTGCAGCTTCTCACGAAACCGTGGCCGAGTACGTGCCCCTCAAAGAGGTCCGTGTCGGGCAGGAAGTGGTCATTGCCCAGTTGAACCAGGCGGCGGTGGTCACAGCCCGACCCGACCGTGACGGCATGGTGGAGGTGCGCGCCGGCATCCTCAAGACCAAAGTACCCCTTTCCGGGCTCAAAGCGCCGGACAAGCTGGAAAAAAAGGCGGTCGGCAAGCAGCGTCAGCCGGTACAGAGCCGCACCCACGTACAGCTCAACCACGACCGCAAGGCGAGCATGGAGCTGAACCTTTTGGGGTACACGGTGGAGGAAGCGCTGGGGGAAGTGGACCTGTTTTTGGACGGCGCGGTCATGCGCGGTCAGCACACGGTGTACATCATCCACGGTCTGGGCACCGGCGCGCTGCGGGCGGGCATCCAGAAACACCTGCGCACCCATCGCCAGGTCAAGAGCTTCCGCCTGGGCGGTTATGGCGAAGGCGGAGCCGGCGTGACCGTTGTGGAGTTGAAGTGACCCTCTGACAAAAAAACGAATTGCATGGCGAAGGCCCTGCCGACATCAGTCGGCGGGGCCTTTTGTCGTGCCGGTGTCGCAAAAAGCGCCGTGCGTGTTTTGCGCATTTTCTTGCCGCGCAGCGCGTACACTGGAAAGCAGGCACCGCGCACCCTGAACGTGCATCATCAAAGGAGGCTGGCGGCATGCACACGGTCGTTTATCTGGATGTTCTGCTGCTGACCAACTTTCTGATCGCCTACGGGCTGCTGTCCGCGGCCGGCGTGCTGGCCGGTGTCCGGGCCGGGTTCGGGCGCATGCTGGCGGCAAGTGTGCTGGCCGCGTTCAGCGCGCTTATATTGTTTGCACCGCCCTTGTCCTATGTCATACAAGTGGGGTACCGTCTGGCCACGGCGCTGGGCATTGCCGCCACGGCTTTTGCCGGGCGGGGATGGCGCCGCGTGCTGGCGGCGGCGTGCTGGTTTGCGGCGCTCAACCTGCTGCTGGCGGGGCTGTGCATGCTTGTGATCCTGCAAACCGACACCGATCTTTTGCGCACGGGCAACCTGGCGGTGTATCTTCGTCTGTCGCCGCTCATACTTCTGGTGGGCTGCGGGGGGTGCAGCGCGGCGGTGTGGGGCGTGCTGCGGCTACTGCATCCGCCCGG
>DBRU01000015.1:0-10906 GCA_002306375.1 Faecalibacterium sp. UBA1360 | reverse complement strand
TGCCATCTCAAGGACCCGGTGACCTGTTTGCCGGTATTGCTGATCAGTTATCCGGGGGCGCGGTCCCGGCTGCCGGCGGCAGTGTGCGACTATCTCGATGATTGGTTCGGCGGCGAACGCCCCTCCGACGCGCCAGACGGACTGGCTTTGCGGCTGATCCCCTGCGCCACGGCTGCCGGGCGCACGGTTCTGCCGGGCTTTGCGGTGGGGCAGATCGGTCTGATCACTCGCACGGGGGTCCTCAGCCTGGGGCGCAGCGCTGTGGCGTTCACACAGCAGCCTTTCGGCGGCGGCGAGTACGAGGCGCTGTACGGCGCAGATTTTTTATAGGGAAGGGAGTCGGGAACATGGAACTCTTTCACCAGGTGGGACAGGCGCTGGGGCGTCTGCTGGCGCAGCTGGCCGCGCCCCAGGATCTGTATTACATCAATGGGCCGGATACCCTGCCGCCGCCCTTGGACCCTGCGGCCGAAAAACAGGTCTTTGCAGACCTGGCGGCCGGGCGGCCCGGTGCGCGGGATACCCTGATCACCCACAACCTGCGCCTGGTCGTGTACATTGCCAAAAAGTTTGAAAGTCCCGCCGCCGGGGTGGAGGACATGATCTCCATCGGGACCATCGGGCTCATCAAGGCGGTCAACACCTTTGAGCCGGACAAGAACATCAAGCTGGCAACCTATGCCAGCCGTTGCATCGAAAACGAAATTTTGATGTACTTACGAAAAAGTTCCAACCGCCGCCAGGACGCCAGCATCGACGAGCCGCTGAACACCGATTCGGACGGCAACGAACTGCTTTTGATGGACGTGCTCACCAGCGATGATGCCCAGGTGGGCGAAGAACTGGAACGCAGCGCCGAATGCGCCGCGCTGCGCCAGGCGGTAGAGCGATTGTCTGCCCGGGAACGTACGATCATGGAAATGCGGTTCGGCCTCAACGGCCGGGGCGAACATACCCAGAAAGAGGTGGCCGACAGCATCGGCATCTCGCAAAGTTATATCTCCCGGCTGGAAAAGCGCATCATCAAGCGCCTTCGCCGGGAGATCGAATCTCTGGTATAAGGACGTTCAGGTCATGACCGCGTTTGTCTGGCGCACAAAATCGGTGGATACTCCGCCCAGCAGGTTCATTTCGGGCGTCTGGGCAAACAGGGCATAGTCGAACCCGTCTTTGCTCCAACTCAGCATGCCGTCCCGGCCGGGGGACTGGCTTTGGGTCACGGTAACATCGTCCACCTTGTATTGTTTGACGCTCTCATATTCATTGTCCGCGAATGTTGCCGGTATGATCAGCGTCCCGGCCGGGGCGGCGCGCAGAACGGCCGGGTTGGCGGGGGTGATGACATACTCGATCTCGGCGGTGCCGTTGTCCACGAGCCAGAACCGGCCGGGGACCAGGATCTCGCTTTCGGGGTAGCTGGTTATGCGGAACCCGGCCGTGCGGGAATAATCCGGGCTGGAATACTGGCGCTGCACACTGCCCAGATCGCTTTTGTCGGTGGCGGGATGCAGGACCATGAACAGCGCCGCGGAACTGCCCAAAAACAGCGCCGTGGACAATAAGAACAGATAAAACCAAACCAAATCAGTCATACGGGACCCCTCCTTTGCGCCATGCTATGCAAAGCGGCGGGGCCTTGTGCAGATTTTGCCAACAGCCGGTCTGTCTTGAAGGACGGTGTGCCGCCTATACTCTTATCAAACAAGGATAGGAGGCACAACGCGATGTACGCCGGAAAAGTGGAGATATGCGGGGTGAACACCTCGCAGCTGCCCGTATTGAGCGAGCGGCAGAAAACCGAACTGCTGCTGGCCGCCAGGGCAGGGGACGCGTCGGCCCGGCAACAGATGATCCAGGGCAACCTGCGCCTTGTGCTCAGCGTGGTGCAGCGCTTTGCGGGCCGGGGCGAAAACCTGGACGATTTGTTCCAGGTGGGCTGTATCGGGCTCATCAAAGCCATCGACAACTTTGACCCCACGCTCAAGGTCCGATTTTCCACCTACGGCGTGCCCATGATCGTGGGGGAAATCCGCCGCTTTTTGCGGGACAACAATCCCGTCCGGGTCAGCCGTTCGATCCGGGACCTGGCCTATCATTCCATGCAGGCGCGGGAAGAACTGCAAAAATCCGGCGGGCGGGAACCCCGCGTATCCGAGATCGCCGCCAGGGTGGGCGCCACGCCCGAAAGCGTGGCCATGGCGCTGGAATCGGTGGTGGAACCGGCCAGTCTGTATGAGCCGGCCTACACTGACGGAGACGAGACGGTGTCCCTGATGGACCGCGTGCCCGAGACGGGTGGAGAGGAAAGCTGGATCAGCGACATCATGTTCCGCGACACGGTACGCGCCTTGTCGGAGCGCGAGCGGCGGATTTTGTCCATGCGCTATTTCCTGGGAAAAACCCAGGTCCAGGTAGCCAAAGAGATCGGCATCAGCCAGGCGCAGGTCAGCCGGCTGGAAAAAAACGCCCTTTGCCGGATCCGGGAACAGATCTCCAGCAGCTGAATCCGCGCGCAAAACATCAGCCCCCGGCCAAAAGTGAGCCGGGGGCTGATGCTTTATGCGTCAGGTCACGTTGTTTTTTTGCTGGGCGGTTTCACGCTGCCTTGCGCGGATCCAGTCGCGCACGCTGCGGTTGTCCGGCATTTCGATCTTGCAAAGCCCCAGCGCCCGCTCAAAGGACTTGTGGTTCTTGTACAGAATCCCCGTGATGCCCAGGTTGTAGGCGGCCTGGGCGTTTTGCTTGCTGTCGTCAATAAACACTGACTCGCCGTAGGTCAGGTGATACTTCTGCATCAGGGTCGTATAGATCTTGGGATCGGGTTTGTTCAGGTGCACGTCGCAGGAAACGACGCCGCCGTCAAACAGCGCGAAAAAGTCCCGCTGGCGGATGTTCTCAAAGGTGTCCTGTGCCATGTTGGACAGATAAAACAGCTTATACCCGCCCAGCTTCAACCGGCACATGGTCTTGACCGTGCGCTGATTGGTCTGCAAAATAGACTCCCATTCGTCGATGACTGTCTGCACCTCAAACGTACGCCCGCAGCGGGCGGCGTTTTCCAGCATGATGCGGTTGGCTGTCCCGCGGGAAATCACGCCCCGGTCCAGCTCGGACCACTCTTTGCTGCCGAAGGTCAGGTCATAGACGATCTCCTCAGCCTTTTTGTTCATAAAGCGGTCCATCAAAAAATCCCTGGGGGTAAAGTTGACCACGACCCCGCCCAGGTCAAAGATGATGTTTTTATACATAGGTCAGGTTCCTCCGTGCGTTTGGTGCTTTCTATTATACACGCAAACTCGCCAAGACACAAATACCGATTTTGCGCATATAGTAAGTCGAGAGGAGGCGGGGAAGATGACACTGTATGAATTGAGCGAAAAAGACGTGATCCAGATCAAAACGGGCGAAAATCTGGGCCGTGTGGACGACCTGGACTTTTCACAGGAGGACGCGCGGATCAGCCGCCTGATCCTGCGCGGGCGCCCCCGTTGGTTCGGGCTGCTGGGTCGGCAGGAGGACCTGGAGATCGAATGGCAGGCGGTCAAAAGCATCGGCGCCGACGTGGTCATGGTGGACGCGCCGCTTGCGCCGGTGCGCGCGGGCAAAGCGCGCCGAAGCTGGCTGCGTCGCTAACGCCTTTATTCCTGCGGGCTGGCGTAAAAACGGCCGTACTGATCGCAGGCGGCGTAAAATGCGTCGCGGATGCGGGAAATGCCCTGGGCATGCAGCTGATTTGTGAGCCAGGTCTCGTTGAACCCGCTTTGCCTTAGATTGCTATGGATGAGTTCCCCGTCCAGAACCAGGTCGTACCACAGAGAAAATTTCTCGGTTTTGGCTTCCACGTCCTGGGCTGTGGCCGGGCGGGCGCTGCTTTTGGGCAAAAAGCTGATCTGGCCGTTGGTTTCCAGCATGGCGCTTTGCAGATCGTTCAGGTCGTGATACCCCGCGACCCGGGCCTGCGCAAGAAACTCGTTGATGTCGATGGCTGCGCGCTTGAGTTCGCTTTTGCGTATAACGCCGTCGTGCATCAAAAGCAGGGCCCGGCCATCCAAAAGGACCCGGGCGCGCAGGCTTTTGCATGCGCTGTAATGCACGAGCCAGGCGGCTAAGCCGTAGACCAGCAGGGCGGTAAAGGGGCGGTACCAGCTTTCCAGGTTGGTGGCCATCTCGGCGGCAATGGACCCGACCGTGATGCTGTTTGCGTAATCGAAGATGCTCATTTGCGAGATCTGCCGTTTGCCGCCCAGACGTGTGGTGATAAACATGGTCACCAAGGAGACCACGCTGACGATGATGACGTTGACGACTTCCATAAAAACTTGCATACGTGCCTGTACCGTCCTTTCAAAGCGCGCGGGGCGCGCGGTCATACTCACCGGGCCGGCCGGCGGTTTATTTCAGTATTTTGTACGTTTTGTAACATATTATCCCAGTCCCTTGCTATTTGCCAAAAAAGTCGCTACAATATACAATGTTTTATTCTATCTCCACGCCCTGCGGCGCGTCGAGCAAAGGGGCGTCCCGTCATGAAATATGTGTTTATTCTGAACCCCGTCGCGGGCAAATGCAACGCCGGGACCTGGTTGGAGGCGGCCGTACGGCAAGCCGGCGAGGCGGCAGGCGTGCAGCCGATCCTGGAGCGCACGACCCATCCCGGACACGCCCGGGAACTGGCCGCACGCTATGCCGGTGGCGGCGAGCCCGTTTATCTGTACGCCTGCGGCGGCGATGGCACCCTGAACGAAGTGCTGCAAGGTTCTGCCGGCAGCGAACAGGTCAGCGTGGGGTGCGTGCCCTGCGGAAGCGGCAATGATTATGTGCGCAATTTCGGCACCGCCGATCAGTTTTTGGACATTTTGTCCCAGCTGCGGGCCGTGCCCGTGCGCATGGACGCCCTGGATACCAGTTTCGGCATCGGGGTGGACATTTTCGCAGCAGGGCTGGACGCCCAGGTGGCATACGGCATCCCACGGTTCCGGCGCCTGCCGGGCTGTGGCGGGACCATGGCCTACACGCTGTCCATCTTACAGGCCCTGTGCACCCCCTTCGGGCACCGGCTGCGCATCACATTGGACGACCGCGAACAGGTGGGTACATATATGTTGCTGGCCATCTGCAACGGCCGGATGTACGGCGGGGGATACAACGCCGCGCCCTACGCCTGTATGGACGACGGACTGTTGGATGTGGTGCTGGTCAATCCCTTGTCCCGCCTGAAGATCGCGTCGATCCTGTCCTTGTACAAAAAAGGCAGGCACCTGACCCAGGATGGTGCGGTGGCGCCGGAACTGCGCCACTGCATAAGTTTTCACCGCGTCCGCCGGGTCGAGGTACAGGTGTTGGACAAACGCCCCATCATTGCAACGCTGGACGGGGAATGCGCCCCGGTCACCAGCCTGTATGCCCAGGCCTTGCCGGGCAAGCTGTCCATGCTGCTGCCGCCGTCGGTGTACGGCCAACTACAAACGCTTTACCGGGTCCCCGTGCTGAACAAAGCCTGACCCTGGGAGGAATGGATCATGTCAGAAAACAAAGTCAAAATCAAGGTCACCCACAATGTGGTACATCTGCCGGCCATCGCCCTGCGCGGGCTGGTGGTGTTCCCCAACAACATCATTCATTTTGAAGTGGGCCGGGCAAAATCCATTGCCGCCATCGAGGCCGCCATGCGCGGCAACAGCAGCATTTTCCTGGTGGCCCAGCGGGAGACCGATACCGAGGACCCCACTGCCGAGGATCTGTTCAGCTACGGTGTGATCGCCGAGATCAAACAAGTGCTGCGCGTGTCCGATGAGCTGGTCAAAGTGCTGGTGGAGGGCAAGACCCGTGCCAAGCTGCTGCGCCTGGACGACAGCGGCAAGTTCCTGATGGCGGAAGTGCGAACGGCCCCGGTGCGGGGCATCGCGGCCGACAAGCGCAACCAGACCGAAGCGCTGGTGCGCAGCCTGAAGGATTGCTTTGAAGAATATCTGTCCTACAGCCCGCAGATCTCCAAGGATATCGTATACAACATCGTATCGTCGGACAGCCCGCTGTTTTTGAGCGAGTATATGCCCGCCAACCTGCTGTTCAAATATGAGGACAAGCAGGCCGTGCTCAACGAATCCACCCTGCTGGGCCGCCTGGAAAAGCTGCTGGTGCTTTTGCATCAGGAATGCGACATTCTTTCCATCGAGAAGGATATCGACGACAAGGTCAACCTCCAGATGGACAAGAGCCAGCGGGATTATTATCTGCGCGAGCAGATGCACATCATCAGCGAGGAACTGGGCGACAGCGAGGATACCCGCGCCGAGGCGGACGCCTACCGGGAAAAGATCCGGGCCCTCAAATTGGCTGCGGCCAGCGAAGAAAAGCTGCTCAAGGAATGCGACCGTCTGGCCCGTATGCAGGGCAATGCCGCCGAGATCAGCGTCATCCGGGGGTATCTGGATACCTGCCTGGCCCTGCCCTGGAACAACACCACCGAGGACGACTACGATCAGGCCCACGCCCGCCGCGTACTGGACAAGGATCACTACGGCCTGCGCAAAGTCAAGGAGCGCATTTTGGAGTTGCTGGCCGTGCGCCAGCTGAACACCGAAGTCAAGGGCCAGATCGTGTGTCTGGTGGGCCCCCCGGGCGTGGGCAAAACATCCATCGCCCGGTCCATTGCCGAGTGCATGAACCGCCAGTTTGCCCGCATGAGCCTGGGCGGTGTCCATGACGAAGCCGAGATCCGCGGCCACCGCCGTACATACATCGGCGCCATGCCCGGACGCATCATCAACGCGATGATTAGCGCCAAGACCTCCAACCCGGTCATCCTGCTGGACGAGATCGACAAGCTGGCGGGGGATTACCGGGGCGACCCGGCCAGCGCGCTGCTGGAAGTGCTGGACCCCGAGCAGAACCGAACCTTCAAGGACAATTTCCTGGACATCCCCTTCGATCTGAGCAACGTGCTGTTCATCACCACGGCCAACGATGCCTCCACGATCCCCGGCCCGCTGCTGGACCGCATGGACGTGATCGAACTGTCCAGCTATACCCGCATCGAAAAATTCAACATCGCCAAGCGTCACCTGCTGCCCAAGCAGCTGAAAAACAACGGCCTGACCGGCCGGGTGACCGTGACGGCCGGCGCGCTCAACGCCATGATCGACGGCTATACCCGCGAGGCCGGTGTGCGCAGCCTGGAACGCACGATCACCGCCGTGCTGCGCAAGTGCGCCCAGAAGATCGCCGCCGGCGAAGCCGAGCGCATCAGCGTGACCGCGCCCATGCTGCGGGGTCTGCTGGGCCCCGAAAAGATCAAGCCCACCTTTATTTCCCGGGCGGACGCCGTGGGCATTGCCAACGGCCTGGCCTGGACCAGCGTGGGCGGCGAGATGCTGCCCGTGGAAGTCAGCGTCATCCCCAACGGCGCCGGCAAGATCGAACTGACCGGAAGTTTGGGGGACGTAATGAAGGAAAGCGCTCACCTGGCCGTGACCTACGCCCGGGTGCACGCCCAGCAATACGGCATCGAGGCTGACGTGTTCAAGAACACCGACCTGCACATCCATGCCCCCGAAGGCGCGGTGCCTAAGGACGGCCCCTCTGCCGGCGTGACCCTGACCACGGCGCTGATCTCGGCGTTGTCCGGGCTGCCCGTGCGCCACGACCTGGCCATGACCGGCGAAATTACCCTGCACGGCAACGTGCTGGCCATCGGCGGCCTGAAAGAAAAGAGCATGGCCGCCTATCGGGAGAGGATCTCCACCGTGCTGATTCCCAAGGACAACCAGCCCGACTTGTATGAAGTGGACGATGAAGTCAAGAAAGCCATTCGGTTTGTGCCTGTGTCGGATCTGTCCCAGGTGCTCAAGGCTGCCTTGGTCATGCCGGCAGCGCCTGCCCAGCACGCACCTCTGACCGTCGCCCCGGCCACCCAGCTCATCGCGGCGGACAAGACCGCCGCCAAGGAACCGGCCACCGTCATGTAATGTTGTTGTAAGGAGCAGTATGCCCATGAATTACCAACGCAGTGAATTTCAGGCATCCTATGGCACATTCAGCCAGCTGCCCGCGCCCGACCGGCCGGAGCTTGCCTTTTCCGGTCGGTCCAACGTGGGCAAGTCCAGCCTGATCAACAAGCTGTGCAATCGCAAAAATCTGGCCCGCGTCAGCGCCACACCGGGCAAGACGGCCACCATCAACTTTTACCGTGTGGACGGGGCATACTTTGTGGACCTGCCGGGCTACGGCTTCGCCAAGGTCTCCAACGCCGAGCGCGCCCGGTGGGATGAACTCATCAACGGATATTTCCGCGCCGGACGCCCCTTGGCTCTGCTCGTGCAGCTGCTGGACAGCCGCCATGCCCCCAGTGCCGACGACCGCCAGATGCTGGAATACCTGCAATACCACAATATCCCCTTTGTGGTGGCGCTGACCAAGGCGGACAAACTGAAGAAATCGGAACTGGCCGCCCGCCAGGCCGAATTTGAGGCCATCTGCACGCCGTACGGGTGCCGGGGCGTCATCATGACCAGCGCCGAGAAAGGCGACGGCATCGAGGCCCTGCGCGCCTGTTTGGACGCCGCCGTCTGCCCGCAGGAGGCCCAAGACGATGGCGTATAACGAGTTTGCCTATTTCTACGACGAACTGAACGCGGCCGCCGATTACGACGCGCTGTACCGCTACGTCACCCAGCGGCTGACAGAGCAGGGTGTGACCGATGGTATCCTGGCCGATCTCGGGTGCGGCACGGGCGAACTGACGCTGATGCTGGCCCAGGCCGGGTATGATGTGATCGGCATCGATCAGTCGGAGGAAATGCTCAGCGTTTTGCGGGACAAGGCGGATGAACTGGGCCTGACGGGCCGGATATTGCTTTTGCGGCAGGACCTTCTGCAGCTGGATCTGTACGGGACCATCCGGGCGGCGGTGTCCACCTTTGATACCTTCAGCCACATCGGCCCGTTGGATCGTTTTGAGCAGGCCATTGCCAACGCCGCCTTTTTTATGGAAAAGGGCGGCGTGTTCCTCTTTGACCTGAACACGCCCTATAAGCATGAAAAGGTACTGGCCGGGCAAACATTTGAACTGGATGCCGACGACGCTTTGTGCCGCTGGACCAACCGCTACGATGCGGCCACGGGCCAAGTGGACATGGACATTGAGATCCGTGACAAGGAAAGCGGCGAAGTCTGCCGTGAGCGCATCACCGAATATGCCTACGACCTTGATACGGTGCGCGCCCTGCTGGATCGGTACGGTTTTACCCTGGTCGAACTGGCTGACGGGGAAGATTTTGGGCCCGTGCGCCCGGACAGCCAGCGCTGGATCTTTACGGCGCTCAAACGCTACACACAACAGGAGAAATAAACCATGGAACAGGACAATCTGCTGCGCGGCATTTCGGAAAACGGCGGCATTGTATTTTACGGGGTGGATTCCATCGACATCGTGCGGGAGATGGAGCGCCTGCACAAGACCAGCGCGGTCATCACGGCAGCTTTGGGCCGGCTTGTGACGGCCGGGGCCATGATGGGAGCCATGCTCAAGAGCGAGCGGGACTCCCTGACGTTACAGATCAACGGCGGCGGACCTGCGGGACGGCTGATGGCTGTTGCCGATGGCCGCGGCCATGTGAAAGGTTACGCCCAGAACCCGGTGGTGGAGCTGCCGGCCCGTGCCGACGGTCACCTGGATGTGGGCGGAGCCGTGGGGCGGGACGGTACGCTGGATGTGATCCGGGACCTTGGCCTGCGGGAACCTTACATCGGGCAGGTTCCTATCGTTTCCGGCGAGATCGCCGAGGATGTGACCCAGTATTTTGCCATCAGTGAGCAGACGCCCACCGTGTGCGCTTTGGGGGTTTTGGTCAACGAGGATCTTTCTGTGCGCTGTGCCGGGGGATACATCGTGCAGCTTTTGCCCGGCGCGCTGGACAGCGAGATCGACCGCCTGGAAAAGAACATCGCGGCCATGCCCAGCGTGACCGCCATGATGCAGCAGGGCAAGAGCGTGCGGGATATGCTGGATATGGCGCTGGACGGTTTTGCCCCCGAGGTGCTGGACACCCAGAGCGTACACTACCACTGCGATTGCAGCCTGGAGCGGGTAGAACGCATGCTGAAAAGCCTTGGCCGAAAAGAAGTGGAAAATCTGCGCGACGAGGACCCCGCCGCCGTGGTGCATTGCCAGTTCTGTGACCAGGTATACCGTGTAGATCTGAACGAGCTTTTGGAAAATTGGCCGCAGGACGAAGAAAAATAAGGGGAGACAATTTATTTGAAAAAAAGTGGAAAATAGGGTTGACAAAACAGGGACGATGCGGTAAAATAACATTCGTCGCCCGGAGAGAGCCGACAAGCTAAACTCTCCAACATGCGGCCGTAGCTCATCTGGTAGAGCGCCACCTTGCCAAGGTGGAGGTAGCGAGTTCGAGCCTCGTCGGCCGCTCCATTAAGGGAGTTTAGCTCAGCTGGGAGAGCATCTGCCTTACAAGCAGAGGGTCAGCGGTTCGAGCCCGTTAACTCCCACCAATGTGGCCCGGTAGTTCAGTTGGTTAGAACGCTAGCCTGTCACGCTAGAGGTCGTCAGTTCGAGCCTGATTCGGGTCGCCATTTGCCTCTGTAGCTCAGTCGGTAGAGCAGGGGACTGAAAATCCCCGTGTCATTGGTTCGATTCCGATCGGAGGCACCATTTTCTCTTGTGTTCTCTTTCTAAAAGAGAACACATTATGCGGCCATAGCTCATCTGGTAGAGCGCCACCTTGCCAAGGTGGAGGTAGCGAGTTCGAGCCTCGTTGGCCGCTCCACAAACAGCAAAGTACCGGCTATAAGCCGGTATTTTGCTCATACGGTGACGTGGCCAAGTGGTAAGGCAAGGGTCTGCAAAACCCTCATTCACCAGTTCAAATCTGGTCGTCACCTCCAA
>DBRU01000101.1:1281-59509 GCA_002306375.1 Faecalibacterium sp. UBA1360 | reverse complement strand
CGGCGCCGGCTGCGCGCCCGTGTGCCTTGCAACTGCGGCGGGAGTATGGTATCCTATATGAATGTATATGCGCGTACACCGCAAAGGGGGCGGACCGTATGATCAAAGAAAATCAGCGCATCCGCGCCGTTTGCAGCAGCGCGTTGGACGCGGTGCTGTTGTTTGCCGCCTACTGGCTGGCCAACTATCTGCGCTTCAACTTCTGGCGGTATTACCAGCCCGGCGGCGCGGGCCCCGCGCTGGACATCGCCCAGGAGACGGTCTTTGCCGGCGCGGTGTACGCCGTGGCGGCGGTGGCCGTGTTCTGGCTGTGCGGGCTGTATGACGCTTCCCGGCTGCGGGGGCTTTGGCGGCGCTGCCGCATGATCCTGTTGGTCAATGCGGGCGGCATTTTGCTGTTCGAGGCCCTTTTGTACCAGTTCCGGGTGGTCAACTTCTCCCGGCTGGTGGTGGGGCTGTTCTATGTGTTCGGCACGGGCCTTCTCATCGCCAAGCGGGTGGTGCGCCGGTTCTATGACCGCTGGCGTCACCGCCAAGGCCAAGATTTCCACCATGTGGTGCTCGTGGGCGGGGGCAAGGTGGCGGCCCAGTACCTGCTGGCGCTGGAGCAAAACCCCTACTACGGCTACCGGGTGGACGGCTGCATTGCCGACGCGCCCGACGCAGGCGTAGCCGCCCCCTGCCTGGGCGGCTACGCCGAGATGGAGCGGGTGCTCTCCGCCCCCGGCATCGACGAGGTGGTCATCGCCCTGGACGCTGCCGAGATGTCCCATATCCCCGCAGCCCTGGCCGCCTGCGACAAGCAGGGCCTGCGCATCACCATGGTGCCCTTTTATAACGACTATCTGCCCGCCCGGCCCACCATCGACGTGCTGGGTTCCTGCAAGCTCATCAATGTGCGCCAGACCCCCTTTGACAACATCCTCAACGCCTTTGCCAAGCGTTCTCTGGACTTTTTGGGCAGCCTGGTCCTGATCCTTCTCACCAGCCCCATCATGCTGGCCGTGGCCATCGGGGTCAAGCTGTCCAGCCCGGGGCCCGTGATCTTCTGCCAGAAGCGGGTGGGGCTGAACAAAAAGGAATTCATGATGTATAAATTTCGGTCCATGCGCCTCAACGCCGGCGAGGCGACCGGCTGGAGCACCAACGAGGACCCCCGCAAGACAAGGTTCGGCAGTTTCATCCGCAAGTTCAGCCTGGACGAACTGCCCCAGTTTTTCAACGTGCTCAAGGGGGACATGAGCCTGGTGGGCCCCCGACCGGAGGTTCCCTTCCATGTGGAGCACTTCAAAGAGGAGATCCCCCGTTACCTGGTGCGCCAGCAGGTGCGCCCCGGCCTGACCGGCTGGGCCCAGGTCAACGGCCTGCGCGGCGACACCGATATCGCCGAGCGCATCCGCTACGACATCTGGTACATCGAAAACTGGACCCTGGCCCTGGACGCCAAGATCATATTCCGCACCGTGTTCGGCGGCAAGATGATCAACGACGAAAAGCTCGTCTGATCAACGCCCCGGACCCTGCCAAGGAGGCAGTTTTATGCAAAACAGCAAGATGAAGGTCGCGATCGTGCACGACTGGCTGGTATCCTACGCGGGCGCCGACCGCGTGGTGGACTGTATGCACCACGTGTTTCCCGACGCGCCGATCTATACCCTTGTGTACGATGCCAAGCGCATGCCTTCGTGGTTCCGCAGCTACGACATCCGCACCACCTGGGTGCAGAAGCTGCCCTTTGCCACCAAGCTGTACAAAAAGCTGCTGCCCCTGATGCCCGGCGCCTTTGAGGCGCTGGACCTGTCGGAATACGACCTGGTTTTGTCCTCCTCGTCCTCCTGCAGCAAGGGGGTCATCACCCGGCCGGACGCCGTACACATCTGTTATTGCCACACCCCCATCCGCTATGTGTGGGACTTTTACTACACCTACCGCGCCAACGCCAACCCGTTGGTACGGGCGGTCATGCCGGGGCAGATGCACAAGCTGCGCCAGTGGGACAAATGCGCCGCCGACCGGGTGGATTATTTCATCGCCAATTCCCGCTACATCGCCCAGCGCATCAAGAAATACTACCGCCGGGACAGCGACGTGATCTACCCCTGCGTGCACATCAACGAAAGTCCCTTTGTCCCCAAAGAGGACTTTTATCTGGTGGTGGGCCGTTTTACCTGGTATAAGCGCATCGACCTGGCCGTGGCGGCCTGCACCCGGCTGGGGCGTCGGCTCATCGTTATCGGCTCCGGCGAGGAGGAATCCCGCCTGAAAGCCATCGCCGGGCCCCGGGTGGAATTTCTGGGCGGCGGGCTGTCCGACGAGGAAGTGCGGGGGTATTACCTGCGGGCCAAGGCCTTCCTGTTCCCCGGGGAAGAAGATTTCGGCATCACCCCCGTGGAAGCCCAGAGCGCCGGCACCCCGGTGCTGGCCTACGGCCGGGGCGGCGCCTGCGAGACCGTGGAGGACGGCCGCACAGGGTACCTGTTCAACGCCCAGACCGTGGACAGCCTGGTGGACTGCATCGCCCGCTTCGAGGCCGAGGGCGTGGCCTGCACGCCCGAGCAGATCCGCGCCCACAGCCTGCGCTTCAGCGAGCAGCGCTTCGAGCGCCAGCTGCGGGACTACTGTCTGCGCCGCGTCCAAGACTGGCAGGCTGAGCTGCGCGCCTGCGCCGCCATGCCCAAGGAGGAAGTTCTGTGAGACCCATCGTCATCAACGGTACCGTGCTGTGCGACCCCATCACCGGCATCCCGCGCTATGTGTATGAGGTCGTCACCCGCCTGGACGCGCTGCTCACCGGCACCGGGCTGGACGTGCGCCTTTGCTACCGGGACGACGGCCGCCCGCTCAATCTGCCGCCGCTGCAAAACATCAAGATCGTACCCCTCAAGGCCATTCGGTACAGCTACAACCTGTTCGTGCTGCCCCGGTATGTGCGCCGCCACAAGGCCTTTTACCTGGGCCTGGCCAGCGATATGCTCATGGGCCGCGACAGCGCCGTGGTGCTGCACGACATCCGCCCGCTGGTCATGGACACTGACCGGGGTTTTTTCCGCTTCAAGTTCTGGGTCCACTGCCTGAGCATCAAGGCCTTTGCCCGGCGGGTGTATACGGTCAGCGACGACCAGCGCCACCTCATCAGCCAAAAGCTGGGCATTCCCTTGGATCGCATCGGCCTGACCTACAACGGGTGGGAACACATGCAGCGGGCCCGGGCCGACGAAAGCGTGTTCCAGAAACTGCCCGGCGTGGAAAAAGGAAATTATTTTTACGCGCTGGGCAGTCTGGCCAAGCACAAAAACTACCGCTGGATCCGGGAAGTGGCGGCCCGCAACCCGGACAAGACCTTTGTGGTGGCCGGCGGCAAGGACCTGGTCGCTTTTGGCGACGACGAAAACGCGGTCAGCGCCGGCAACCTGCACTATCCGGGCTATGTGTCGGACGGCGAGAACAAGGCCCTGATGCAGCACTGCCGGGGATTTTTGCACCCCGCCTTGTTCGAGGGCTTCGGCATCCCGCCGCTGGAAGCGCTGAGCCTGGGCGCGCCGGTGGCCGTCTCCAACGCGTCCTGCCTGCCCGAGCTCTACGGCGACACGGTGCGCTACTTTGACCCCATGGACTACGACGTGGACCTGGACGAACTGATGGCCCGCCCGGTGGCATCGCCCGAAAGGGTGCTGCAAAAGTACAGCTGGCCGGTGACGGCGGCTTTCTGGCTGGAGGAGATCCGCCGTTTTGCCCGGTGAGGAGGAAAGCGCAAATGGACGAGATCGCAGTTCTGATCCCCTGTTACAACGAAGAAAAGACCGTGGCCAAGGTGGTGGCGGATTATCGCGCCGCCCTGCCGGGGGCCGTGGTGTACGTATACGACAACAATTCCACCGACCGCACGGCCGCCCTGGCCGCCGAAGCCGGGGCTGTGGTCCGGCACGAATACCAGCAGGGCAAGGGCAATGTGCTGCGCCGCATGTTCCGGGAGATCGACGCCCGGTGCTACCTGTTGGTGGACGGCGACGACACCTACCCGGCCGACGCCGCCCCCGCCATGGTGCGCGCCGTGCAGGAGCACGGGGCCGATATGGTGGTGGGGGACCGCTTGTCCGGCACCTATTTCACCGAGAACAAGCGCCCCTTCCACAACTTCGGCAACAGCCTGGTGCGCTTTTCCATCAACCGGCTGTTCGGCACCGACATCCAGGACATCATGACCGGTTACCGGGCCTTCAGCTTCAATTTTGTCAAGACCTACCCGGTCTTGTCCCGCGGGTTCGAGATCGAGACCGAAATGTCCATCCATGCCGTGCAGCGGCGCATGCAGGTGGAGAATGTGGTCATTGAATACCGCGACCGCCCCGAAGGCAGCGTCAGCAAGCTCAACACCTATTCCGACGGCGCCAAGGTGCTGCGCACGATCTTGCGCCTTTACAAAAATTATCGGCCGTTCGCATTCTTTACGGCGCTGGCGGCGCTGCTGGCCCTGGTGTCCGTTGCGTTTTTCATTCCCGTTCTGGCCGAGTATCTGCGCACCGGCCTGGTGCCCCGGTTCCCCACGCTCATCGTCTGCGGCTGCGGTATGGTCGCGGCGCTGCTGTTGTTCGTGTCGGGCGTGATCCTGTCCAGCCTGCTGGCCCAGGATGCCCGTGATTTTGAATTCAAGCTCCAACAGGCCCAGCGTTGGCAGCGCGAGGCCGGGTCCG
Source organism: Faecalibacterium sp. UBA1360 (assembly GCA_002306375.1). Taxonomy (GTDB): domain Bacteria; phylum Bacillota; class Clostridia; order Oscillospirales; family Ruminococcaceae; genus Gemmiger. Next base: position 54,818 of record DBRU01000101.1, on the reverse strand, counting down.
CTCACTAAGCTGTACAGGAGGCTGTATTTCCCATGGCTAAACAATATGATTACCTGATCGTCGGCGCCGGTCTGTTCGGCGCGGTGTTTGCCCACGAGGCTGTCCGCGCCGGACGTTCCTGCCTTGTCATCGACAAGCGCGACCACATCGCCGGCAACATCTATACCGAAGAGGTCGAGGGCATCAACGTCCACCGCTACGGCGCGCACATCTTCCACACCAACAACAAGCAGGTGTGGGACTATGTGAACCGATTCGCGGTGTTCAACCGCTACACCAACTCGCCCATTGCCAACTACCACGGCGAGCTGTACAACATGCCCTTCAACATGAACACCTTCAACAAAATGTGGGGGGTGGTCACGCCCGACCAGGCCCAGCGCAAGATCAACGAGCAGCGCGCCGCCCATTTTACCGCCGAGCCCAAAAACCTCGAAGAGCAGGCCATCAACCTGGTGGGCACCGATATTTACGAAAAGCTCATCAAAGGCTATACCGAAAAGCAGTGGGGCCGCCCCTGCGACCAGCTGCCCGCCTTCATCATCAAGCGCCTGCCCGTGCGCCTGACCTTTGACAACAACTACTTCAACGCCCTGTACCAGGGCATCCCCAACGGCGGCTACACCAAGATGGTGCAGAACATGCTGGCCGGCATCCCGGTGCGCCTGGGGGTCAACTACCTCAAGGACAAGGCCGAACTGGACGAACTGGCCGGCCGCGTCATTTACACGGGTCCCATCGACGCCTACTTCGACTACTCGCTGGGGGCTTTGCAGTACCGCAGCGTCCGCTTCGAGACCGAGACCCTGGACTGCCCCAACTACCAGGGCAACGCGGTGGTCAACTACACCGACGCCCAGACCCCCTTCACCCGCATCATCGAGCACAAGCACTTTGAATTCGGCTCCACCGAGCCCGGCACCAAGACGGTCATCAGCCGGGAATATTCGGCTGAGTGGAAGCCCGGCGACGAACCCTACTACCCGGTCAACGACGAAGTCAACAACGCCCTGTATGCCCGTTACAAGGCCCTGGCCGACGCCGAGCCCCACGTGGTGTTCGGCGGGCGCCTGGGCGAATACCGCTACTACGACATGGACAAGGTCATCGAAAGCGCGCTGGACTGCGTGCGCGTGCAGCTGGACAAGATCAATCAATACGGCCACTGAGAAAGCCGCCGGCGGCGTCTCCCATCCGGGAGGCCGCCGTTTTTTGTGTGTGCGCGGCGCGGGGAATTGATTTTTGCGCCGAGGTACGGTACAATAAACACTGTATATGTGTGCCGCGCCCGCCGCGCGGCCCCGAGGGAAAGTATCAAAGAATAAGGGAAACAAATACTATGTCAATCAAACTCAGCGCGTCGGTCCTGTCGGCCGACCTTGCCAACCTGGCCACCCAGTGCCGCACCGTGCTGGACGCGGGCGCGGATATGCTGCACATTGATGTGATGGACGGCCATTTTGTGCCCAACATCAGCTACGGTGTGCCGGTGCTCCAGTGCCTGCACCGGGCTTTGCCCGACGCCTACTATGACGTCCACCTGATGATCGACGACCCCGCGGCCTTTGCCGCCGCCTTCGCCAAGGCGGGGGCGGATCTTCTGACCGTCCACCTCGAAGCCCCCGGCGTGCGCGACGACGTGCGCGCCGTGGTGCGCGCCATCCGGGCGCAAGGATGCCGGGCGGGGCTCAGTATCCGCCCCGCCACCCCCGTGGAGGAACTGCTGCCCTACCTGGAGGACATCGACCTGGCGCTCATCATGAGCGTGGAGCCCGGCTTCGGCGGGCAGGCCTTCCTGCCCGAATCGGTGCGGCGTCTGGCGGCCGTGCGCGCCGAGCTGGACCGTCGCGGCCTGGACCGCGTCGCCCTGGAAGTGGACGGCGGCGTCAACCGCACCACCGCGCCGCTGTGCGCACAGGCGGGGGCCACCTGGCTGGTGGCCGGCAGCTCGCTGTTCAACGCCCCCGATATGCCCGCCGTGATCGCGGACATCCACGCATTATAACGGGCGGCTTTGCCGCTGCGCAAAGGAGACCCCATGCCAAATCAACGCAACAAGATCGAACACAGTGCCAACTACGACTATTATGCCGACGTGCTGTGGTGCAGCGTGCCGCTGCTGGCCATGGCCTGGTTCTTTTATGGTCCGCGGCCCATCCTGCTCATGCTGGTGGGGCTGTTCACGGCCTATGTGTGCGACTGTCTCATCACCCCGCTGCACGGGTCGGGCTACCGCCCTCATGAACCGTCCAGCGAATGCTTCGCCGCCCTCATCGTATTGATGATGCCGGCTTCGGTGCCCTACTTCATCGTGGTGGCGGCCGTGGTGTTTGCCGTGCTGATCAAAGAGACCTTCGGCGGCGAGGGCCACTATCCCTTCCATCCGGCGGCGGTGGGCATGGCGGTGGCCATGCTGTCCTGGCAGGGCCAGGTGCTCAATTACCCCAACCCGGGCACGGTTTTGCCCCTGTGGGGGGACCTGGACGTGCCCTTGTACGCCGGCATGAACGAATCGCTCACCGGCGGCGGCCTGCCCACGGCCACCACGATCAACCTGGTCACCGGCAACGTACAGGGGCCCCTTGGCACCGGGGCCGTGCTGGTCATTGCGGCCTGCGGGTTGTTTTTGCTGTGCCGGGGGCATCTGCAATTGTCCACCGTGATCCCGTACCTGATCGTGTGCATCGCGGTGCCCTGGCTTTTGCCCAACCTCAACGACCTGCCGGCGTTCAGCGCCCCGTGTGAGTATGTGCGTCAGCGCATCTATCTTGAAAAATACATCGTGCTGTCCGGCGGTATGCTGTTCGGCGCGGTGTTCCTTGCCTGCGAGCCGGTCACCCAGCCCAACCGCCGGGCCAGCCGCATCATTTACGGCCTTTTGCTGGGGGCGGTGACCACGGTGTTCCGCTTCAACACCTCGTATGAGACAGGCGTCTGTTTCGCGCTGCTCATTGTGGGCGCGTTCCCCGAATGGCTCGACCGCGTTTCCCGCCGGGCCGAGCGCGTCAAGTTTATGAAGAAGGAGGCGAAGCGGGTTGCCAAACAAGCAAAAGCCGACGGGTTCTAAGCCGGGCCGGGGCAAAAAGAATCAGCCCGAGCGTTCCCAGACCCTGATCATCCCCCAAATCTCCCCCGAAGTGCTGGAAATGGCCCGCCGCGCCGCCGCCGAGGGCAAGACCCCCCAGCAGATCGAAGAGCAGGCCGCCGAGGCCGCCGCCAAGGCCGCCGAAGCCAAGGCCGAAGCCGCTGCCGCCGAAGCTGCCGCCGCCGAAGCTGCCGCTGCCGAAGCCGCCGCCAGGGCCGCCCAGAGATCCGCCCGTCCCACCCGCGCCGAAGCCGAGGCCGAACTGGCCCAGAACGTGCACGACGACCATCTGTGGCTCAACAACCCCGTGATGATGCGCGGGCTGGGCCTTGCGCCCGTGGTGGCCATGGCCAGCGACGTGGACCGTTCGCTGATGCTGTGCGCGCTGGCCATTTTGCTGCTCACGGCCACCCGCGTGCTGGCCGTGGCCGTGTGCCACCTGACCGGCAATCGGTTCCGGGCCGTGGTGTATGCCTATTCGGCCGCCATCGTGTATATCCCGGCATATATCATCCTGTACGAGATCTTCGGCGCCAACCTGTCCGTGCTGGGCATCTATTTGCCCATGATGGTGGTGGAGCCCGTCATCATCAAGCGTCTGGAATCCCCGGACCTGGAGACCATCGGCGAAGCGCTGCGCCGCGGCATCAACAACACCGTGGGCCTGTGCGTGGTGGTCATGCTGGTGGGGGCCCTGCGCGAGCTGCTGGCCTACGGCACGCTGCTGGACCAGCCGGTGCTCACTGTGGCCCCGCTGCCCCTGGCCTCCGAGCCGGCGGGCGGGTTCCTGCTGCTGGGCATTCTGGCTGCCGGCTGGGCGGCCGTCACCAACGCCTATGTACATTATAAAGAGGAGGAGGTGCGCCACCTGTATGCCAATCGTAAACACTGAACTCAGCGTTGTGCAAAGCGTGGCGCAGTTCATCTCCTATGCGGTGCTGGCCGTCTTTGCCGAAAACGTCGTGTTCTCCCGCGCCATGGGCGTGTCCCGCCTGATCAAGCTGGTAGGCGACCCCGACGTGCGCACCTGGCAGTACTGTATCCCGGTCATCCTGGTCCAGCTGTGCGCCGCGCCGCTGGGGTGGCTGTGCATGACCTATGCCTTTACCTTCATCCGGCCCTATCTGCCGGACTGGCTGCCGGCCACGGCGCTGCGCCCGCTGCTGTACCTGACCTGTGCCGTGGTGGCCATGGCCGTGGTGTGGGTGCTGCTGGGCGTTCTGCCCGCCGCCCACCGCGCCGCCTGCCGCGAGCAGCTGCCCCTGGCCACCTGCACATGCAGCGTGCTGGGCACGCTGCTGCTGTGCGCCAACCAGAACTACACCCTGCTGCAAAGCACGGCCTTTGGCCTGGGCAGCGGGCTGGGGTATCTGTTCGCCGTGCTGGTGGTGGACGAAGGCCGCCGCCGTCTGCGCAGCAAGGACGTGCCCGCCGTGTTCCGCGGCCTGCCCAGTTCGCTGATCTACATCGGCATTCTGTCGCTGGCCATCTATGGCCTGGTGGGCCACGGCGTCGCCCGCTGACACCCTAACGAACGGAGTGTAATCATGCCCAACTGCTTCCTTCCCGCCGATATTCTGCTGCCCGGGCCCGACGTGCCGCTGGACCCGTGGGCCTGCATCGCGGTGGACCAGTTCACCTCCCAACCTGAGTACTGGGCCGCCGCCGAGCGCCTGGCCGCCGGCAAACCCAGCACACTGCACATCGTTTTGCCCGAAGCCTACCTGGGCACCGAGCGGGAGGCCCCCCGCCTGCAAAGCATCCGTGCCGCCATGGCGGACTACCTGACCCATGTGCTGTGCCGCCATGTGCACGGCTATGTGTACACCGAGCGCACCCAGCTGGACGGCAGCGTGCGCCAGGGCCTGGTGGGTCTGGTGGACCTGGAGGCCTACAGCTTCCATCCCGGCGACAAGCCTGCCATCCGCCCCAGCGAGAGCACGGTGGTGGAGCGCATCCCGCCCCGCCTGGCCATCCGCCGGGGCGCCCGGCTGGAAACGCCCCACGTCATGATGCTGGCCGACGACGCCGGGGGTACTCTCATCGAGCCCGTCGGCCGCCGCAAAGGGGAACTGCCCTTGCTGTATGACGGGGACCTGATGCTGGGCGGCGGACATCTGGCCGGCTGGGCCGTGGAGGACCCGGCGCTGCTGGCAGAGATCGAGGCGGCCGTCACCGCTTTGGGTGACGCGGACGCCTTTGCGGCGCGCTGGCCCGGCGCGGCCGGGCAGCCGCCCATGGTGCTGGCCGTGGGGGACGGCAACCACTCCCTGGCCACCGCCAAAGCCTATTGGGAGGAGCTCAAATCCACCCTGCCGCCCGAACAGCTGGCCGATCACCCGGCCCGCTACTGCCTGGCCGAGGTGTGCAACGTCCATTCGCCGGCCATTCAGATCGAACCCATCCACCGGGTGGTGTTCGGGCTTTCGCCCGCCGAGGTCTGCACCCGCCTGGACGCCTGGGCCGCCGCCCAGGGGGCCCGGGATCTGCCCGGGGCGCAGGGGTGCCGCTTCACGGTGTGCGGCGGCGACTTTGCGCGGGAGTACTGCCTGCAAAAGGCGCGCCAGCCCCTGAGCGTGGGGGTGGTCGAAGCCTTTTTGGACGATTTGCGCGCCGCCGAGCCCGCCTGCCGGGTGGATTACATCCACGGCGAAGCCAGCGCCCGGGCCCTGGCGGGGGAAAATTCCGCCGCTATTTTGCTGCCTCCCTTTGCCAAGGACGATCTGTTCCGGGGCGTGGTGCTGGGCGGCGTGCTGCCCCGCAAGACCTTCAGCATGGGCCACGCCGAAGAAAAGCGCTATTACAACGAATGCCGCGCCCTGGTCTGAGGCCGGACGCCATGCTTACGAGGTGAATCTGTATGCCGAACCCCAAAACCGATGCCGCCGGGCAGGCCTCCAACCAGGCCGCCGGCAAGGAAAAACCTGCCGAGGGCGAGCGCCGTCGTCGCCGCCGCCGTCCCCGCGGCGGCCAGAACCCCCAGCCGGCCCAGGGCGGGGCCCAGGCCCCCCGGTCCCAGAACGCCCAGAGCGGACAAAACGCCCAGGGCGGCCAGAACCGGGCCAACGGCCGCGGCAAGGCCCCGGCCAAGGCCGCGCCGACTCAGCCGGGGGAAAACCGCGCCCAGGGCAAGCGGGGCCGCAGCGGCGCCAACCAGCCCGCCCCGGCCCAGAACGCTCCCCGCGCCCAGGGCGGCCGCGGTCAAAACCAGAATCAGAACCAGAACAAGGGCGGGCATCGCGCCCCGGCGGCCGAGCCAAAGGCCCCCCGCGCCCCGGAGCCCCGCCGCCCCGCCGGCGGCAAGACCCGGCGCGCCCCGCTGGACGAGGACCCGGGCCTTGAGCTCATCACCCGCCGCCCGCCCAAGCAGAAGTTTGCCAATTTTGAAGAGTACATCGCCGCTCACGGCGGTGTGACCGTGCCGGTGGAGGGCGACGAGCCCGAATCCCCGGCCGACCCCGCGTGACCCCGGCCCTGGCGGCGGGGCTGCGCTGTTCGGTGTGCGGCGGGGCGCTGACCCTGACGGATCGGACCCTGCGCTGCGCCCGGGGCCACAGCTTTGACCTGGCGAAGGAGGGGTATGTCCACCTTCTGCCCATCCAAAAACGCCACGCGGCGGACCCCGGCGACGGCAAAGCCATGGTGGCGGCCCGCCGGGCTTTTTTGCAGGCCGGGCACTATGATCTGTTCCGCCGGGCCCTGGGGAATCTCTGCGTGGCGGAGGCCCGCCGTCTGGGCCGCCCGCTGCAGGTGGTGGACGCCGGCTGCGGCGAGGGCAGCTATGACCGCACGGTGTGCGACGCGCTGGCCCGGGCAGGGCAGCCCTGCCGGCTCATCGGCTTCGATCTGTCCAAGCCGGCGGTGCGCCTGGCCGCCAAACTGGCGCCCGAGGCCGCCTTTGCCGTGGGGGGCAGTTTCTGCGCCCCGGTGGCGGACGGCTGGGCCGACGTGCTGCTCAACGTGTTTTCGCCCTTTGCGGCGGCGGAATTCGCCCGCATGCTGCGCCCGGAGGGGCTTTTGATCTACGCCGTGCCCACCCCGCGGCATCTGTACGGCCTCAAGCAGGTACTGTACGAGGCTCCCTATGAAAACCCTGCCCAAAAGACCCGATATCCGGGCTTTGCCCCCTGCGGCGAGCGGGAGGTCACGGGCCAGTTGGACCTGGACGCCGGGGCGGCCGCCGACCTGTTTGCCATGACCCCGTACTATTTCAACACCCCGCCCGAAGGCGCGGCCCGCCTGGCCGCGCTGGACCGCCTGCACACCGAGATCGGTTTCCGCTTTCTGCTCTACCGCCGCTGTGCGGAGTGATCCATCTTTGTTTTGGCGCCTTTTCCCCGACCGCGACCGCCGGGGAAAGGGCGCGTTGTCGTTGGGCCCCTTTACAAAACGGGGGCGTTCGGGGTACAATGGCCCCAAAGCAGCGCCCCGCCCCGGGGCGGAAAGGACGTGAATCCCATGCCGCAGACGCAGGAAAAACGCAGGCAGATCCCCAACAGCATCGGCCGGGCCGCCTTTGTGGCGCTGGCCTTCGTCCTGCAGGTCGGGTGGGTGCTGGGCTTTGCCGTGTACCTGACCAAATACTACGCGGCCATCCAGATGGGGGCCAGCGTGCTGGCCTTTTTGCTGGTGTTTGCGGTGTACGGCCGCAACATGAACTCGGCGTTCCGCCTTTCCTGGATCATCCTGATTTTGCTGTTCCCGGTGCTGGGGGGCTGTTTGTACCTGATGTTCGGACACCCGGTGTCCCTGTGGCCGCTGCGCCGCCGGTTCCGCGCGGCGGACGCCGCCCTGGCCGACGCCTGCGCCGCCCGGCGGGACCCCGCCGCCCTGGAACAGCTGCGCCGCGCCGACCCGGGCTTAGCCTGCCAGGCCGCCTACCTGCAAAACACGGCGGGGTTTGCCTTGTACCGAAACACCCGGGTGGATTTTTACGGCGACACCCTGCAGGCGCTGGAAGCCCAGCGCCAGGCCCTGCGGGGGGCCAAGCGGTTCATTTTCATGGAATACCACGCCATTGAGGACTCCACCGCCTGGCGAAGCATCGAGGATATCCTGGCTGAACGGGCGGCGGCCGGCGTGGATGTGCGGGTGTTTTACGACGATGTGGGCAGCATGGGCTTTGTCAGCCCGCCCTTCGCCCGCCGCCTGCGCAGCCGGGGCATCCAGTGCCGGGTGTTCAACCCGCTGGTGCCGGTCATGAACATCATCATGAACAACCGCGACCACCGCAAGATCACCGTGGTGGACGGGGAAGTGGGCTTTACCGGCGGGTACAACCTGGCGGACGAGTATTTCAACCTTACCCATCCCTACGGCGCCTGGAAGGACACCGGCCTGCGATTGCAGGGGGACGCCGTGCAGGGCCTGACCCTGATCTTTTTGCAGATGTGGGGGGCCACCCAGCGTGAGCCCATCGACCCGGCTCCCTTTTTGCCGCCTGTCTCGGCGGCGGGGCAGGGGATGGTCCTGCCCTTTGCCGACACCCCCCTGGACGAGGAACCCACTGCCGAAAACGTGTACATGAACATGATCCACAACGCCCGGCAGTATGTGTACATCACCACGCCGTACCTCGTCATCAGCGACGAGATGCAGCGGGCCCTGACCCTGGCCGCCCGGCGCGGGGTGGATGTGCGCATCGTCACCCCCGGCGTGCCGGACAAAAAGCTGGTCTACCGCGTCACCCGCAGCCACTACGCCCGTCTGGCCGCTCAGGGCGTGCGCATCTATGAGTTCACCCCCGGCTTTCTGCACGCCAAGCAGATGGTGGCCGACGGCCAGGCCGCGGTGGTGGGCACCGTCAACTTCGATTACCGAAGCCTCTACCTGCATTTCGAAAACGCCTGCTGGTTCTGCGGCTGCGACGCCGTACAGGACGTGACCCGGGATTTTCAGGACCTGTTTGCCCAAAGCGCCGAAGTCACCGACGCCTACCGCACCCGGCCCGCGGCCCTGCGTGGGGCCGACTGTCTGCTGCGCCTCATCAGCCCGCTTTTGTGACGGGCCCTCCCAGCCGCAAAAAATTCCCGGCCGCCCATGGGGCGGCCGGGAATTTTTTGCTCACAGCAGTTTGTCCAGTTCGTCCAGGTCCTCCCGGGTCTCGGGGTCGGGCATGTCGCCGGCGTTTTGCCCCTCTTGCGCGTCGGTGACCAGGGGCATGGCCGGGCCGTAGGGGTCCCCGGGGATGGCGGGCAGCATACCGGGCAGCATATCGCCGCCCTCCACGATGTCGGTCCAGAAATCCTCGCTCTCACGTTCGGCCCCCCGCGGGCCGTAAGGTCCAAGATACATTGTGCGCAGCCTCCTTTGTGCATAAGGCCGGGCTTCGATGCCCAAGCTATACCTACATTCTGCAACAGCGAGGTGGCGATTATGCACAGACGGCCAAGACTTTTTTGGCAGACCTTTTTTGTGACCCTGCTTCTGGTGGTCCCCATGATGGCGGGGGTGGTGTATTTCGCGGCCCGGCGCGCGCAGCAGCAGGCGCTGGTCCAGGCCGCCGCCGACCAAAGCGGCGTGGCCCAGCCGGCGGGGGCGCGGCAGACCTTCCGTCTGCTGTTGGCCGTACAGGGCGACCCGCCGGCCTTTTTGCTGGTCCGCTGCGACGGCGTGGGGCAAAGTCTTGTATTCTGCGCCCTGCCCGGCGAGATGGTGCTGGACGCCCCGGCCGGCCAGACCACCCTGGCCGAATGCTACCTTGCCGCCGGGCCCGCCCGGGCGGCGGAGCTGCTCACAGCCACGCTGGGCGTGGCTCCCGACGCCTACCTGGCGGCCACCGCGTCCACCCTGGCCGATGCCTGGGGGGATGCGGGCGTTCGGTTTGACACCGCCGCCGTGCTGGACGCCTCCCGCCGCAAGGCCCTGGGCCTGGAAGGGGACACCGTGGCCGAATTGACCGCAGACAGGGCCGCGGACTTCCTGGGTCAGGTGGCGGCCCTGCCCGACCTGGAACCGCCGGCCCTGGCCCAGGTACGGGGCGCGCTGTGGGCCTCCTTTGTCCGTCAGAATCCCGGCACGCTGGCGGGCATCACCGCCGCCTTGCAGGGGCAGAGCAGCCGCCTGTTGACCGACCTGCGCGCCCAGGACTGGCAGCGCTTGGAGGATTGCCTGTCCTGGCTGTCCGGGGCCTCCGGCCTGACGGTGGACTACCGCATCCCGTCCATGGACGCCGTCGCCCGGGGCTGGCAGCCGGACGCCGAGGGCGCCGAACTGCTGCTGACATTGCTGGAAGGCGGTTCGCCCGCAGCCTGATGGTTTACGGCCGCCAGGCCGCCCCCAAGGCTGCGGCTACGGCGGGAATGTCCTGGGTGCGCAGCGCCGCATACCCGGCCACCACGGTGTCGGGCGGGCAGGCGCCGGCGTCGGCCATATAATATTCGCTCAGCCCTTTGAGCTGTACGCCCTGGCGGGCGGCGGCCTCCACCATGGCGGCCTCGCCCCCCGCGCCGGGCAGGGTCAGCAAAAAGTGCAGTCCCGAGTGGGTGCCCCCCAGCGCCAGGTCGGGGCCCAGTTCCTGCCGCAAGGCGGCGGCAAAGGTCTCCATGCGGCGCTTGTAGGCCAGGCGCATGCGGGCGATGTGCCTGGCAAAATGACCTTCGGCCATGAACCGGCACAAGGTGCGCTGTTCAAAGCGGCTCACCGTGTTGGCATACACCGCAAAATCCCGGCGGTACCGTTCCACCAGGTGGCGGGGCAGCACCATGCAGGCGATGCGGATGCCCGGGGCCAGGCTTTTGGAGAAGGTGGTCAGGTACACCACCGGCCCGTCTGGCCCCGCCATGCCCTGCAAGCTGGGCAGGGGGCGGGTATCGAACCGGAATTCCGAGTCATAGTCGTCCTCCAGAATATATCGCCCGGCCCGTTCGCCCGCCCAGGCCAGCAGCTGGGCCCGGCGGGGGGCGGGCATGGTCACCCCGGTGGGGAAGTGATGGCTGGGCGTCACATAGCACAGATTGGCCCCGCTGGCCTCCAGCCCTGCCGCCGGCAGACCGTGGCGGTCGATGTTCACCAGCCGGCAGGGAATGCCGCTGTTTTCCAGCACGGTGCGGGCCCGCAGGTAGCCTGGGTTTTCTACCGCCGCCGTGGACCCGGCAAACAGATGGGCCAGGCAGCCCAGCAGGTATTCCACCCCGGCGCCCACCACCACCTGCCCGGGGGTGCAGCTGACCCCGCGATACGTCCCCAGATAGGCCGCGATCTGGGCCCGCAGATCCTCGTCCCCCTGCATGGGGCCCCGCTGCAACAGTTCGGGGGCCTGGTACAGCAGTTCTTTCTGGATGCGTCCCCAGCTTCGGGCGGGGAACAGTTCGGTGTCGATGCTGCCGGTGGACAGGTCGAACCGGGGCGGGGCGGGCGGTTCCGGAGCAGGTGGTTCCTCCGCCGGGGCGGGGTCCCCGGCGGGGCCGGGGCGCAGCATGCCGCCGGTCTCCTGCACATAAAAACCGCTGCGCGGGCGGGGCTCGGCCAGACCTTCCGCCGCCAGCATCTGGTAGGCGGCGTCCACCGTGCTCACGCTCACGCCCAGGCGGGCGGCCATCGTGCGCCGCCCGGGCAGCGGGCTTCCCGCCGCCAAAGCGCCCGTGCGGATGTCCGCGGCCAGGGCTTCGTACAGCTGCTCATACATGGGCGCGTCGCCCCGCGGGTCCAGTGTGATCATCCTTCTGCCTCCTTTGCAGCCCAAAAGGCAAACTGGCCTTATAAAAAAATCAAATACTGGATATTCACATAAGGCCAGAAGCGGGTATAATGGGAGCATACCGCAACCGAAGACAACTGTCAAGTCCGGGCGGAAATAGAAGAGGGGAGAGTGTTGCAGGATGCAGCCTTCAACGATCTGGTTTTTGTTTTTCTGCGTGGTGGCCCTGACGCTGGTCTTTGCCGCCTTGACCCGTACCCGTTTTACGGTGCAGAAGATCGCGGTCATCGGTGTGATGGCGGCGCTGAGCTTTGTGGCTTACGAATTCTTCCGCATTCCCAACGTGCTGGGTACGGGGTCGTCCTTCCATTTGGGCAATACCTTCACGGCGTTGACCGCCATGCTGCTGGACGGCGTGTCCGGCGGTCTGGCCGGGGCCATCGGCCTGTCGCTGGCCGACATCGTGGCCGGCGACCCGGGCTATGCCGTCACCACCTTTTTGCTCAAGTTCATCATCGGCCTGGTATGCGGCGCGGCCAGCCACCGCTTGTTCCGGCTGGATGACCGCAAACCCGCCGGCAAGGCCCTGGCGGACTGGCGGTATCTGTCCATGGTCACGGGCAGTGCGTTCAGCGGCCTGCTGGTCAACGTGTTCACCGACCCGTTCCTCGGGTACTTCCGCAATCGCTACATCTTCGGCCAGGACGTGGAGCTTGCCTCCGTGGTGGCCAAAGTGGCCAGCGGCGTCACGCTGGTGAACTCGCTTTTGTCCACCGCCTGCGCCGTGGCGCTGTACCTGGCGCTGCGCCCCGCGCTGGAAAAAGCCCGCCTGCTGCCCGGCGCCCGCCGGATGCACGCCTGAACAACACGAACATCCGTTGCAGAAAACGACCGGGACATCCCTGCGTGGGATGTCCCGGTCGTTTTGCATTCAGCCGTTTTTGCTCCAGATGCGCCGGGTGATCTCTTCCAGCGCGGCCAGCACCTCGTCGGGGCCGAACCGATGCAGATGCTCGGTGTAGGCGTAGTACGCCCCCTGGACCTGGTAGGTCAACAGGATGTTGAAGCGGGCGTCGTCCCGGACGCCGGGGTCCAGGGCGTATACATGGGCCTTCACCGCGTGTTCGATGCTGATGGGCAGCACCGCCGCCTGGGACCCCGAAAACAGGATGTCGGTCAGATGCCGGTGGGCGAGGAAGGCCCCGAACAATTCACGGGTAAACTGTACCCGGTCGGTGAGCACGCTGTCCGGGTGATCCAGGCTGTTCAAAAGCTGGGCAATGACTTCCTTCTGCATCTGCTGGGACAGATCGTACACGTCGTGGTAGTGCAGGTAAAAGGTGGCCTTGCTGATCTGGGCCAGCTCGGCCAGTTCCTTGACCGTGATGCGCTCCAGCGGCTTGTGGGCGCGCAGCTGCAAAAAGGCGTTGCGGATGCTCTGCTTTGTTTTTTTCTCCCGCAGGTCCATGTTCGGCTCCTTCTGTTTGTCACTTTGGGCAAACCGTCCAGTATTGTACCCTTTGCCCAAACCGACCATGGCGCGGGGCGTTCGGGTCTGCTATATTGATTATAGTAAAATACTGGACGGCAGTCAAATAAATCTGCGACCAACAACAAAGGAGGCCTTTTGATGGATTTTTACGGCTTTTACACGGGCCGCCTGTTTGACGCCCACCACTGGCTTGGCGCCCACCCCGCGGCGGGCGGCACGGTGTTCCGCACCTTTGCTCCGGGGGCCCGGGCCGTGGGGCTGCTGCTGCCCGGGGGCGAACGGCCCATGAACAAGATCGGCGACGGCAATTTTTACGAACTGACGGTGCCGGATGCTCCCGACGGCACCCCCTACGAGTACCGCATTTACAGCGGCGCGGGCTATGCCGATCACTGCGACCCCTACGGCTTCGGCATGGAGCTGCGCCCGGCCCATCGGTCGATGGTGCGGGATCTGTCGGGGTACACCTTCGGGGATGAGCGCTGGATGCGTGCCCGGGGCGACGGGCATCACGGCCCCATGAACATCTACGAGATGCACCTGGGTTCCTGGCGGCGCAAGGCGGACGGCGGGACGTACACCTACGACGAGCTGGCCGAGCCCCTGGCCGATTATCTGTGCGAAAGCGGCTACAATTATGTAGAGTTCCTGCCCCTGGCCGAGTACCCCTGCGACGAGAGCTGGGGCTACCAGGCCACCGGCTTTTTCGCCCCCACCAGCCGCTACGGCGCCCCCACCCAGCTCATGGCCCTGGTGGACACGCTGCATCGGCGGGGCATCGGGGTGCTGCTGGACTTTGTGCCCGCCCATTTCGCATTGGACGCCTACGCCCTGGCCCGGTACGACGGCACCGCTTTGTACGAGTATCCCAACAGCGATGTGGGCGTCAGCGAATGGGGCAGCTGCAACTTCATGCACTCCCGGGGCGAGGTGCGCAGCTTTCTGCAATCGGCCGCCCGCCATTGGCTGGAGACCTTCCACTTCGACGGTCTGCGCTTTGACGCCATCAGCCGCATCCTGTACTGGCAGGGGGACGAGCGCCGGGGCGTCAACGGCAACGGGGTGGAGTTTTTGCGCGGCATCAACGCGGGGCTCAAACAGCGGTTCCCCGGGTGTATCCTGGCCGCCGAGGATTCCACCAACTTTGCCGGCGTCACCCGCCCGGTGGAGCGGGGCGGACTGGGCTTTGACTACAAGTGGGACCTGGGCTGGATGCACGACACCCTGTCTTTTTTGCAGACCGACCCGGCCGCGCGCCCCCAGGCCTACCACCGGCTGACCTTCTCGATGCTGTATTACTACAACGAACGGTACCTGCTGCCCTTTTCCCACGACGAGGTGGTCCACGGCAAGGCCACGATCCTGCAAAAGATGAACGGCGGCTACGACGGCAAGTTCCCCCAGGGGCGGGCGCTGTATCTGTATATGATGGCCCATCCGGGCAAAAAGCTGAACTTTATGGGCGGCGAGATCGGCCAGCTGCGGGAATGGGACCCCGCCCGGGAACAGGACTGGTGCCTGCGCCGCTACCCCAACCACGACGGGTTTTACCACTATATCACGGCGCTCAACCGCCTGTACCTCAGCGAACCGGCCCTGTGGGCCGAGGACGACAGCCCCGAAGGCTTCGACTGGCTGGACTGCCACCGGGAATCCCAGTGTCTGTACGCCTTCCAGCGCCGGGGCGGGGGACGGCGTGTGGCGGCGGTATGCAATTTCTCCGACAAGGCCCAGTCCTTTACCATTGCCGACGCCGCGGCCGCCGAGCTGCGCACCCTTTTGTACAGCGACTGGCAGCCCTACGGCGGCGCCACGCCTTCGGACCGGGGGCCGTGCGAACTGACGACGGGCGGGGCGCTCACAGGCACGCTGGCGCCCTGTTCGGCCGTGCTGCTGGCCCTGGCGTGACCCAAGGCCGGGCCCCAAAACGCAAAAAGCGCGCACCCCGCAAGGAGTGCACGCTTTTTTTGAAGGTCCGGGGCGGCAAAAGACCGACCGCAGGCATTGCCCGGCGGGCAGGCCGGAAAAAAGGCATTGCGATTGTTGCGATGGTGGCCTCTTTGCCTTGCGAATCTTGCCGAATCGAAGGGTCAGTTTTCGGTGTCGTCGGGACCGCCGTACAGGGTCACATATTCGGTGCCGGATTCCGGCCTGCGGCGCAGCAGCACGGCGGCCAATGCCAGCGCACCGGCCACGACGGCCAGTACAGCGATCAGTTTGAACAGGGTTTTCATGCGGCATACCTCCGTGTGTTTGCCCGCGGAGCGCGGGCGATGAAATTTATAGTGACAGTATACCACACCGCGCCCGAAAACGCAACGCAAAACCGGCTGACGGGTGTCCGGCGGCACAAAAACGATCCACGGTCAGAAAAGTTTGTGTAAAAAATGACGATTCTGCAAGCCTTGACTTGTCCGAACAGGCGGATTAAAATAAACAATGTACTATTTTGCCGTTCCCGCGCAGGATCTGCGCGAGGCCGGTCCAACAAGAAATGGGGGAAACAGGATATGCTCAAAATCCTGAAGCGCTCCGCCAAGGGCGCCAGTGTCCCGCATGAGAAAGCGACTACCGAGATGGCCACCGTCAAGATGCCCGTCCCGAAAAACGTCGTCATTCCCATGTCGATGCACATCGGCGCGCCGGCGGAACCCGTCGTCAAAAAGGGCGACCAGGTCTGTGTCGGCACCCTGATCGGCAAAGCGGGGGGCTTTGTCAGTGCCAACATCCACTCCAGCGTATCGGGCACCGTCGTGGACGTGGCGCCCATGCGCATGGTCAACGGCGCGGTGTGCAAGGCCGTGGCCATCCAGTGCGACGGCAACCAGACGGTGGATGCCGCCTGCACCCCGCCCACTGTCACCGACAAAGAGTCCCTGCTGGCTGCCGTACAGGCCTGCGGGCTGGTGGGCGTGGGCGGCGCCGGCTTCCCGACCCATGTCAAGCTCATGGCCAAGGTAGACACGCTGCTCATCAACGCGGCCGAGTGCGAGCCCTACCTGACCACCGACGCGCGGGAGATGCTGGAATGCAGCGACACGATCCTGTCCGGCATCGAAGCGGTGATGAAATACTGCGAGATCCCGCACTGCATCATCGGCATCGAGCGCAACAAGCCCGCCTGCATCGACCTGATGTGTTCGCTGACCCGGGGCATGAAGGGCGTGTCCGTCAAGCCGCTGCCCATGCGCTACCCCCAAGGCGCGGAAAAAACGCTGGTGGAGACCTGCACCGGGCGCGAAGTGCCCCAGATCGGGCCCTCCGGCAAGCCGGGCCTGCCCGCCGACTGCGGCTGCATCGTCATGAACGTGACCTCGGTGTCCACCCTGGGCAAGTTCCTCAAGACGGGCATCCCTCTCGTCACCAAGCGCGTGACCGTGGACGGCGACGCCATCGCCCGGCCCCAGAATGTGGAGGTGCCCATCGGCACCCTGTACCGCGACGTGATCGAAGCCTGCGGCGGCATCAAGCCGGACGTGGAACTGGGCAAGATCATCTTCGGCGGCCCCATGATGGGCGGCGCGTCGCCCAGCGCCGACTTCCCGGTGCTCAAGCAGAACAACGGCCTGCTGCTGTTCAGCCGCAAGGCCGCCGTGCTGCCCGCGCCCCAGCCCTGCATCCGCTGCGGGCGCTGCATCACCGCCTGCCCCATGGGCCTTGAGCCCGTGGTCATCGCGGGGGCGTTCAATCAAAAGGACTTTGCCGCGCTGAAAAAGCAGTCTGTGGACCTGTGCGTGGCCTGCGGCAGCTGCACCTATGCCTGCCCGGCCAAGCGCCCCGTGTCCCAAACCATGGCCCTGGCCAAAGCGTGGTACTTAAACGAACAGCGCAAGGGGGGTAAATGACAATGGATCAAATGCTGTTTGTGACGGCGTCGCCCCACATCCGCGACAATTCTTCCACCCGCGGGCTCATGGGCAACGTCATCATCTCGCTGATCCCGTGCATCGTCGCCTCGGCGCTGATCTTCGGGTATCGGGCGCTGCTGGTGGTGGCCGTGACCACCCTGGCCTGCGCCGCCTTTGAGTATCTGTACTGCCTGCTTCTCAAAAAGCCCAACCCGGTGGGGGACCTGTCCGCCTGCGTGACGGGCATCATCCTGGCCCTCAACATGCCGGTGGGCATTCCGCTGTGGATCGCCGTGGTGGGCGCTTTTGTGGCCATCGTGGTGGTCAAGCAGCTGTTCGGTGGCATCGGCTTCAACTTTGCCAACCCGGCGCTGGTGGGCCGCATCGTGCTGTTTTTGGGCTTCACCGCCAGTATGACCAACTATGTCTTCCCCGACATGGCCGTGGACGCCCTGGCTTCGGCCACGCCGCTGGCCGCCAGCGTGGATAAGTCCATCGTCAGCCTGCTGGACCTGTTTTTGGGCCTGCACGGCGGTATGCTGGGCGAGACCTGCATCCTGGCCTGCCTGCTGGGGCTTGCGTACCTGCTGGCCACCGGCACCATCGGCTTTGCGATCCCGGGCAGCATCCTGGGCACTGTGTTCGTTCTGTCCTGGCTGACCACCGGCGATCTGCACGCCAGCCTGGCCGGGCTTTTGTCCGGCGGCCTTGTGTTCGGCGCCGTGTTCATGGCCACCGACTATGTGACCAGCCCCTTCACGACCAGGGGCAAGCTGTTCTACGGCATCTTCATCGGCCTTGTGACCTTCGCCATCCGCTATTTCGGCAGCATGAACGAAGGTATGAGCTTTGCGATCCTGCTGGGCAACCTGATGGTGCCCTGGTTCAACGCCTGGGGCCGTCAGGTGCCGCTGGGCTACACCAAACCCAAGAAAGCCAAAAAGGAAGGGGGCGACGCCTGATGGCTGACAAGAACGTGAAGGCCCCCGAGCAGGAATCGGCCTTTCAGAGCATGATCTACCCGGTCATCATCCTGGTGATCATCTGCGTGGTGTGCAGCGCGGCGCTCGCGGCGCTCAACGACGTGACCAAACCCATCATCCAGGCCAACCAGGAAGCCGCCACCCAGGCCGCCTACATGAGCGTTCTGCCCGGCGTGACCGACGCTTCCCAGCTGACCACCCTGGAAGGGCTGACCACCGCCAATGTGGAAGGCGCCGTCAAGACTGCCGACGGCCAGGCCGCCGTCAAGGCCACGGGGGCCGGGTACAGCGGCAAGGCCGTGACCGTGTATGTGTCCTTTGACGCCGACGGCAAGATCGCCGCCATGAGCGTGGACGCCTCCACCCAGACCACCGGCATCGGCTCCAAGACCCAGGATGAGAGCTTCTGGTCCGGGTTCCTGGGCTGGGACGCCGCTTCGCCGGTGTCGGCGGGCGAGCCCGTGGACACCATCGCGGGCGCGACGGTGTCCTCCAATGCGGTGATCTCGGCGCTCAACAGCGCCATCGACTGCTACAACAACGAGATCAAGGGGGTGGCCTGAATGGGTGAAAAGCAAAGCCTGTGGAAGATCTTTACCGCCGGCATCATCCGGGAAAACCCGGTCCTTCGCCTGGTGCTGGGCTGCTGCTCGGTGCTGGCCGTCACCACCACGGTCTCGGGCGCGCTGGGCATGGGCCTTGCCATGACCTTCGTGCTGGTGTGCTCCAACATCGTCATTTCGGCGCTGCGCAAAGCCATCCCGGCCAAGGTGCACCTGCCGTGCTACATCGTCATCATCGCGGCCTTCGTCACCGTCGTGCAGATGGTGCTGGAAGCCTACGCCCAGGATCTGTACAACACGCTGGGCGTGTTCCTGGCCCTGATCGTGGTCAACTGCATCATTCTGGGCCGCGCCGAAATGTTCGCCTGCAAGCACACGGTCATCGAATCCGCTGTGGACGGCGTGGGCATGGGCGTTGGCTACATCATCACCATGCTGCTCATGTCCTCGGTGCGTGAGATCATCGGCAACGGCTCCTGGATGGGCATTACGATCATCCCCGAAAACGTCGAGCGCATGAGCCTGATGAACCAGGCCCCCGGCGGCTTCTTTGTGTTCGGCTGCCTGATGGCGCTGTGCGTCTTTATCGAGAAAAAGCTCAACCGTCCCATCGAGCGCAAGAGCTGCGGCGACATGATGATGGAGACCATCGACGCCGCGAAGGAAGGGGGTGACCAGGCATGAGCGATCTGGCTGTGTTTGCGACCATCTTCTTCAATCTGATCCTGGTCAACAACTATGTTCTGGTCCAGTTCCTTGGCATCTGCCCCTTCCTGGGCGTGTCCAAAAAGCTGGATTCCTCAGTGGGCATGGGCCTGGCCGTCATCTTCGTCATGGTCATTGCCACCGCCGTCACCTTCCCGCTGCAAATCTTCCTGCTGGACGCCTATGATCTGGGCTATATGCAGACCGTCATCTTCATTCTGGTCATCGCGGTCCTGGTCCAGCTCATCGAGATCACCCTCAAAAAGTACGTGCCCGCGCTGTACACGGCTCTGGGCGTGTACCTGCCCCTGATCACCACCAACTGCTGCGTGCTGGGCGTCACGATCCTGGCCGTGCAGGACTATTCCTCCGTGGTGACCGAGCGCGGCTTCGGCATGGCCTTTGCCCAAGCGTTGGTCTGCGCCGTGGGCGCGGGCGTGGGCTTCCTGGTGGCGATGCTCTTGTTCTGCGGCGTGCGCCAGCGCGTGGAAGCCGCCGAACCGCCTGAAAGTTTCAAGGGCCTGCCCATCACGCTGGTGTCGGCGGCCATCACCTCCATGAGCTTCATGGGCTTTGGCGGTCTGGTCGAAAACATCATCGCCGCACTGATGTAAGGGAGGGGACGAATCGCTATGAATCCGATCATTCTGGCCATCGCGGTCCTGGCGCTGCTGGGCCTGGCGGGCAGCATCGTTCTGGTGCTTGCCTCCAAGTTCATGGCCGTGTACGAGGACCCGCGCATCGCCCAAATCACCGACTGCCTGGCCGGCGCCAACTGCGGCGGCTGCGGCTATGCCGGCTGTGCCGACTACGCCAAGGCCATCGTGATGGACGGCGCGCCCACCTTTAAGTGCGCCCCCGGCGGCGACAAGGCGGCCGACGCCATCAACACGATCATGGGCACCGAGACCAGCGACCGTCCCAGCCTGCGGGCGGTGGTCGCCTGCGCCGGCGGCGAAAACTGCGGCAAGCGCTTTGACTATCAGGGCATCCAGACCTGCGCCGCCGCGGCGGCTGTGGCCGGCGGCCCCAGCGCCTGCTCCTTCGGCTGCCTGGGCCTGGGCGACTGCACCCGTGCCTGCGTGTTCGACGCCATCCATGTGGTCAAGGGGGTGGCTGTGGTCACCCGCGACAAGTGCACGGGCTGCACGGCCTGCGCCCAGGTCTGCCCGCGCCACGTCATCCAGATGAAGCCTATCGCCCCCCAGCCGGCCGTCAAGTGCTCCAACACCGACCGCGGCGCGGCCGTCAACAAGATCTGCAAGGTGGGCTGCATCGCCTGCGGGCTGTGCGTCAAGAACTGCCCCCAGCAGGCCATTTACCTCAAGGACAATGTGGCCGTCATCGACTACACCAAGTGCAACGGCTGCGGCACCTGCGTGGCCAAGTGCCCCAAGAAGGCCATCCAGTGGATCGAGGGCAAGCCCACCGCCGTGGACGCCCCCGTGCCGGAGTTCGAGGTCCGCTGATCCCGGACATCCGCCCCACCATGAACAGAACGCCGCCCCGGAATGGACTTTTCGTCCACGCCGGGGCGGCGTTTTTTTTGCTTTTTGGTTTTTCGCGGCGGCGCGTCGCCCGTATCCTCAGAACAGATGATCCTTCGGGTACAGGCCCTCCTCGCTCATCCGGCGCAGGGCGGCCACCAGGGCGGGCTTGTCCTCCCGGTAGGTGATGCCGTGCCACTTGTCGGCGCTGGTCAGCACCCGCACCTCGGCGGTGCCGGCCTCCAGGGCGGCGGTGACGACGCTGGGCAGATAGTATTCGCACTTGAGGGGGTTGGCGGGCAGGTTCTGGCGCAAAAAGTCGGCAAAGCCTTCCCGGGCCCGTTCCAGAAAATCGGGGGTAAAGCCCCACAGGTTCATGGATACCACCGATTCGGGGTCCAGCTCCACCCAGGCGGCGCCGTCGTCCTCGGTGTAGCGGATGGCCCGGCCCTGCACCTCGATGCGGGTGCGCTCGGTCACGCTGACCAGGCGCCCGGCCTCGTCCAGGTCGCACACCCCGCGGGACACCGACCCGTTTTCGCTGACCGTGTTGCCCAGCAAAAAGCCCACCATGGCCCAGGGCGCCTTGCCGCCGGGGACAGTCTCGGCCTTGGCCAGATGCTCGTAGATCAAAGCAAACCC
This sequence comes from Faecalibacterium sp. UBA1360, assembly GCA_002306375.1. GTDB lineage: Bacteria > Bacillota > Clostridia > Oscillospirales > Ruminococcaceae > Gemmiger. The sequence continues at coordinate 33,375 of DBRU01000101.1, read as the reverse complement.
CTGGGGGCCGTAGTAGTCGTCGGCGTTGATGACTGCAAAGGGCGCGTCCAGCACGTCGGCGGCGCACAAAACGGCGTGGGCGGTGCCAAAGGGTTTGACGCGGCTTTCGGGCACGGCGAAGCCTTCGGGCAGTTTGTCCAGGGTCTGGTAGGCGTAGCGCACCTCCAGGCCGGCTTTTTCGGCCCGGGCGCCCACGCTGGCGCGGAAGGCCTCGTCGATCTCCGGCTTGATGATGAACACCACGGTCTTGAACCCGGCGCGGCGCGCGTCATACAGGCTGTAATCCAGGATCGCCTCGCCGGCGGGCCCCACCGGGTCGATCTGCTTGAGCCCGCCGTAACGGCTGCCCATGCCGGCGGCCATCACGGCCAGGATCGGTTGCTGCTTGTTCATTGTATCGGCTCCTCTCCGCGGTCGGGCCGCGTGTGTGGTATCGTTGTGTCTCTATCTTACACGCCCCGCGCGCCGGATGCAAGGGTTGTGTGACACATACAAGAACAACCTGTTACATAATCGTAAAATCCGGCGCAAAGCGATGGTATTTTTGACAGAGGCGTTCTATAATGTATATTAAATCATACCGCCGGGGGTGGGATCGTATGGACAAACCGTGCAGAGGGCTTGTGCTGGCCGGCGGCGGCGCCAAGGGCAGCTACCAGGTCGGCGCCTACCAGGCCCTGCAGGAGCTGGGCTGGCAGCCCGGCGTCATCACCGGCACCAGCGTGGGCTGTTTGAACGCCGCTTTGTTTGTGATGAACAAGGTGGATGAAGCGGTGGAACTTTGGCGCGGGCTGGACATCCACGGCGTGCTGGAAGTGCCCCAGGTCAAAACGGCCGAGGAACTCCAGGACTTTCTCATGGATACGCTGCGCAGCGGCGGGCTGAATCTGCAGCCCTTGGGCGAGGTCATCGACCGTTACCTGGACGAGGACGCCATGCGGGCCTCGCCCGTGCGGTACGGCCTGGTCATGACCGAGATGAACACGCTGAAAAGTGTCTGGAAGACCCTGGAACAGATCCCCCGGGGCCGGCTCAAGGAATATATGCTGGCCTCCAGCGCCTGCTTCCCGGCGCTGCGCCCCCGGGCCATCGACGGCGTCAAGTACATCGACGGCGGCTGGCGGGACAATATGCCCATGGACCTGGCCGCCGCCATGGGGGCCACCGAGCTGGTGGCCGTGGACATTGAAGGCGTGGGCGTCAACAAACCCAACCGCACGGGCCTGCCCACCCGCGTCATCCGCAGCCACTGGGACCTGGGCCCTGTGTTCGACTTTGACGGTGTGCGCGCCATGCGCAACATCTCGCTGGGGTATCTGGACACGCTGCGCGCCTTCGGGCGGGTGGGGGGCACCGGCTACGCGCTGCTGCCCGACCACGACGGGTTTGTGTCCGATTTTGCGGCGGCGTATCAGCAGCAGCTGTCTGCCGCCATCGCCCGGGCGCCCACGCTGGCCCTGGCCGAGACCATGGCTCGCCAGCGCCGGGATTACCCGCCGCCGTTTTCCAAAAACTTGCTGGCCCCCACCCGCGGGGCCGTGGCGCCGCTGGAACTGGCCGCCGAAGTGTTCGACGTTCCGCCCGAAGCGCCCTACACCCCCCGCATGCTCGCCCTGACCTTCCTGGGCAGCTTTGACCGGGACCCCGCCGACCGTTTCCGCGTTCTGCTCGGGATCGAGGAAGGCAACTCCATCGGCGAAACCGCCATGGCGGCCGCCGCGCCCGAAGATTTCGTGGCGGCGCTGGTGTCCCGCACGCTGCAAACCCTTTCTTTCCGCTGACCGACCCTGCGCCCCAAAGGCGCACACAGCCTGCCGCTCCGGCCCGGCGGGCGCGGTACCTCATCATCGGCCGGGCAAAGGGGACAGCCTATGCGTATTTATAAGGGTACGGTCGCTGCCGGCGGCCTGACCGTGGGCCCGGTGGTCCGCATCGACCGCGGTATCGTCGGGCTGCACCGCACCGTCAAGGACCCGTACCGCGAGCGCGCTCTGTACGACGCCGCCATCGTACTGGCCAAGGACGAGCTGACGCTTTTGCAAAAGCATGCCCAGGACCAGAAGGACGCCGACATCCTGATGTTTCAGCTGGCCCTGCTGGAGGACGAATCCTTCACCAACGAGATCGGCGACTACATTGCCGCCGGCGCGGGCAGCGCCGCCGCGGTGGAGCGGGCCGAGCGCATCTTTGCCGGCCGCATCAGCAACATCGATGACGATTACATCCGCGAGCGCAGCGTGGACGTGTGCGACGCCTGCCGCCGGGTGGTGGACATTCTGGACGGGCGCTCCCGCCGTCCTTTGCAGCTGGAAGGCCCCTGTATCCTGGCCGCCAACGTGTTTTACCCCAGCGATCTGTTCGCCCTGGACCGGCGCAAGATCCTGGGCCTTGTGTCCGACCGGGACAGCGTCACCAGCCACACGGCCATCATGGCCCGGGGCATGGGCATCCCGGCGCTGTGCCGTCTGGGCGAAGGGGTAGCCCTGGCGGCCGACGGGCACCTGGCGGTGCTGGACGCCGAAAACGGCGCCCTGATCGTGGAACCCACCCCCGAACAGGTGGAATCCACCCGCCGCCGTCTGGCGCACATGGGTCGCGAACGCCGCCGCCCCGATCCGCTTTTGGCCAAGCCCAGCCGCACGCGGGACGGAACGTCCTTCACGATCCTGGGATCGGCCAACTCCAGTTCCCCCGACGAGATCCGCGCCGCTCTGGCGGGCGGGGCCAACGGCGGCATCGGTCTGGTGCGCACCGAGTCCATGATCATCAACGATTTTGACGAGGACCGCCAGACCGCCGAATACACCCGTCTGCTGGAAAATGCCTCCGGCTGTCCGGTGGTCATCCGACTGTGCGACCCCGGCGCGGACGACGGCGCGCCCTGGGTCCAGACCGTGCAGACCCTGGCCGCCCGGGACTCGCTGTACGCCACCCAGGTCCGGGCGTTGCTGCGCGCGGGGGTCAACGGCCCGCTGTGCGTGGTCATCCCCATGGTGTGCGGCGCACAGGGGTGGGACGAATACCGCCATACCATCGAATGCTGCAAGCGCCAGCTGCGGGAACGGGATGTGATCTTTGACGAAAGCCTGCCCTTCGGCTGCATGATCGAGGTCCCGGCCTCCGCCCTGGAAGCGGGCGAGATCATTGACCACGGCGCCAGTTTTTTGTACATAGACCTGGACGATCTGGCCAATTTCATCTACGTGCAGCCCCAGAACGAGCGGGAAGAACGCCGCAAGACCGACACGCCGGTGGTCAAGCGGCTGGTGCGGGGCGTGCTGGACGCCGCCCACGAGCGGGGCACACCCGTGACGCTGTGCGGCATCCCGCTGGATCAGCTGGACGCCATGCCCGATTATATGCGCTTGGGGGCGCGCAGCTTCTGCGTGGAGAATGCCTGCCTGACCGACCTCAAGGCAAGCCTGATGAAACTGGACCTTTCGCAGCCAAAAAACGGGCTGTGAGCGGTCTTACACAGATGTTGCCCCGGAACCTGCGCCCCGGCGGGCGCATACCATGGACCGGGGCGTAAAACAAGGGGGGACGCCGCAAGGCGTCCCCCCGCTTGTTCACATCCGTGGCTCCGGGCCCCAAATCATTCCAGGTTGCCGGTCAGCGCCATTACGGCGGCCAGCGCTGCCAGGGGCGCCGTCTCGCATCGCAGGATACGGGGCCCCAGGCCCACGGTCACTGCGCCGGCCTCGGCGGCCAGGGCGGCCTCCTCGGGGGCAAAGCCGCCCTCGCTGCCCGTCACCAGGGCGATGCTGGCCCCGGCGGGCAGATCGCCCAGGGCCTCGCGCAAGGATACGCCGCCGCATTCGTAAAAAAACAGCACCCGGTCGTGTTCTTTCAGCGCGGCGCACAGGGCCCCGAAGTCGGGCAGCGGCATCGCCACGTCGGGTACCCGGCCCCGGCCGCACTGCTTGGCGGCTTCGGCGGCGATGCGGTTGTACCGCTGATTTTTGGCGTCCTCTTTTTTGGGGGCGACCACGCAGTACCGGCTGAAAAAGGGGACCACCCGCCCCACGCCCAGCTCTACGCCGTGGCGGATGACTTCCTCCAGCTTGCCCTGTTTGGGGTAGGCGGCGAACAGGGTCACCTCCACGTCAGGCTCCGCCGTGCTGGGGCAGCCCTCGCTTACCGTGAACTCCACCCGTCCGTCGCCGATCTGTTCGACGCGGCCGGTGTATTCCAGGCTGTCGGGCCCGCACAGCAATACGGTGTCGCCCACGGCGGCCCGCATGACGTGGACCAGGTGGTGGGCGTCCGACCCGGTCAGTGCGGCCCGCCCGCCGCCGATGTCGGCGGTAAAGTAGCGGTGGGGCATATCAGACCTCCCCGGCCCGGCGGCAGACCACGCACACCCAGCCCCGCTTTTCCCGCACTTCAAAGGGGTCCAGCCCGGCGGCGCGCAGGCCCGCCAGCACTTCCTCCTTGCGGGTGTCGATGATGCCCGACGCCACAAACACGGCCCCCGGGGCCATCAAAGCCGGCACGTGGGGCGCCAGGGACAAAATGGCCGCCGCCACGATGTTGGCCGTGATGAGGTCGTACACGCCGCTGGCCTTGTCCGACAGATCGCCCACCAGCACCTTCAGCCGGTCCTGCACGCCGTTGCGGGCGGCGTTTTCGCCGGCGGTGCGCACGCACATGGGGTCGATGTCCACGCCCTCGGCCGTTGCCGCCCCCAGCTTGAGGGCCGCAATGGCCAGAATGCCTGACCCTGTGCCGATGTCCAGCATGCGCTCGCCGCCCCGGATGCGCTCATCCAGTACTTCCAGGCACAGGGACGTGGTCTCGTGGGTCCCGGTGCCGAAGGCCATGCCCGGGTCCATGGTGATGACGGTGCGGTCGGTCTCGTATTCCTCCCACCCGGGCACGATGGCCAGACGCCGGCCGATGTCCATGGCATGGTAGTATTTCTTCCAGGCGTTCTGCCAGTCCTCCTGCTCCACGCCGGCGGTGGTCAACTCGTATTCGATGCCCGAAGCCTCCAGCCGTTCCCGGAACAGGGGCAGGACCTCGGCGGGGTTCTCGTCGGGGGCCAGGTACATGTGCACCTTCACGATGTCCCGGGGCTTGTCCAGCAATTCCTGCTCGATCAGGTCCACGTGGGCGATCTCCCACGCTTGCTGTTCCAGGTCGCTGTAATCCTCCACATAAATGCCGCCGTTGGCCACCATCGTGGCAATGGCCTCCGCCGTGTCCGCATAGCGCTGGGGTACGGTGATCGTGATATCCGTCCATTCCATAAGGGAACTCTCCTTTTGTTGTAGGCTATTCTTTATTATACACGTTCTGCACAAAAAAGCAAAAATGTGGTATGCTATAAGAACCGCTGTAAAACCGACCCCAACACCGATCCAAAGAAAGGAGAGATCGATATGAACATCCGCCGCCTGGACGAAGAACGGGCCCATCAGATCTATCTTGATCACATGGTGGCCGACTTTCCCGAAGACGAACTCAAGCCCTTTGACGCCATCCGCAAAATGATGCGCGGGGGCATCTACGAGCCGCTGGCCTTTACCGACGACGAAGGCGAGCTGGTCGGGTATGCCTGGCAGACCGTTTTGCCCGGCTGTACCAACGCCCTCATCGACTATCTGGCCGTGGTGCCCCGGCGCCGGGGCGGCGGGACCGGCACGGCCATGCTGCACGCGCTGGCCGAATACTATGCCGACCGCCTGGGCGCGCTGATCATCGAATGCGAACATCCCGCCGAAGCCCCCGACCCGGTCGTGGCCCGCCGTCGCATCGGTTTTTATCTGCGGGCGGGGGCCCGGGCCACCGCCATGGAAAGCCGGGTGTTCGGCGTCAAATACCAGATCTACGCGCTTTTGTGCGGGCCCGACCCGGGGGACGAGGCCATCAACCGTGACCTCAAACAGATCTACCGCACCATGGTCCCCGAACCCTACTACCGGGGCAATGTGATATTTTTCGGGGCGTGAGCGCATACTAACGGCAAATCCAAAGGAAGGGATGTTGCCGTGATGAAACTGGACCCCAAGCGGTATCAGGAGATGATCCGCCGCGCCGCGCCCCGTTCGCCCTTGCTGACAGACTGCGCATGGGCGTTTTTTGTGGGCGGGGGCATCTGTCTGGCGGGGGAGGCCTTGCGCCAGACCTACCTGCGCTGGTATCCCCCCGAACTGGCCGGCACGCTGACCAGCATCAGCCTGATCTTTGCCTCGGCGCTGGCCACGGTGTTCGGCTGGTACCAGAAACTGGCGGCCAAGGCCGGGGCGGGCACGCTGGTGCCCATCACCGGGTTTGCCAACTCGGTGGTCAGCCCGGCCATCGAATTCAAGGCCGAAGGCTGGGTCAGCGGCGTGGGCGCCAAGGCCCTGGTCATTGCCGGGCCGGTGCTGGCATACGGCACGCTGGCCAGCTGGGCGTGGGGCGTCGTCTACTGGGCCATGCACAGGGGAGGGTAAAGCGATGTCCATTCGACGGGGCGATACCCTGATCTTCCCCAAACCGCCGGTGCTTTCGGCCTGGGCGGCGGTGGGCGGCAAAAAGGAGAGTGAAGGCCCTCTGGCCGCGGGGTTTGACGAACTGGTGCAGGACAGCGCCTTCACGGCCGAAGGCTGCACCAGCTGGGAACAGGCCGAGACCCGCCTGCAAACCCGGTGCGCGGCTTTGTGCCTGCGCAAGGCGGGGCTCACGGCGGACAAGCTGACCCTGGCCCTGGGCGGGGACCTGCAAGCCCAGTGCACGGCCACGGCCTACGCCATGCGGGACCTGGGCGCGCCCTTTGCGGGGCTGTACGGCGCGTGCAGTACGATGGCCGAAGGATTGTGCCTGGGTGCGGCGATGGCCGCCGCCGGGTACAGCGAGCGCACGCTGGTCATGACCAGCAGCCATTTCTGCGCGGCGGAACGCCAGTTCCGCACCCCGCTGGACTACGGCGGCAAGCGCACGCCCACGGCCCAGTGGACCGCCACGGCCGCCGGGGCCTGCCTGCTGCGCCCGGCGGGGGCGGCGGGGGTGCCGGTGCTGTCCGTGACCTTCGGGCGCGTGTGCGATTACGAGGTGCGGGACATCAACAACATGGGCGCGGCCATGATGCCCGCGGCGGCCTCGACCCTGCTGGCCTATTTTTCCGCCACCGGCACGACCCCGCAGGACTTCGACGCCCTGCTCACCGGGGACCTGGGCCGCCTTGGCAGCGAACTGCTGTACACCCAGATGCGCCGGGAAGGATTTTCACTGGACAATCATCAGGACTGCGGCTGCCTTTTGTACGATGTGGATTCCCAACACGTCAAGTCGGGCGGCAGCGGGGCGGGGTGCAGCGCCGCCGTGCTGGCCGCGATGGTCCTGCCCCGGCTGCAAAGCGGGCAGTGGCGGCGGGTGCTGTTTTTGTCTACCGGCGCGCTGATGAGCCAGACGACCTTTTTGCAGGGGGAAAGCATCCCCGGCATCGCCCATGCGGTGGAGCTGGGCGCGCCCCAAAAGGAGGAACACGCATGAACTATCTGTGGGCTTTTCTTGTGGGGGGCGGCATCTGCCTGCTGGGGCAGCTGCTGCTGGACCTGACGGCGCTGACCCCCGCGCGCATCCTCACCGGCTATGTGGTGGCGGGGGTGGTGCTCAGCGCGGCGGGGCTGTACGCGCCGCTGGCCGACCTGGCCGGGGCGGGGGCCAGCGTACCGCTGCTGGGCTTCGGGCATCTGCTGGCCCAGGGCGTGTGCGACGCCGTGGACGAGTCGGGGCTCGTGGGGGCGTTTACGGGCGGCATCACCGCCGCGTCGGGGGGCATCGCGGCCAGCCTGGTCTTTGCGCTGCTGGCGGCCCTGGTGGGCAAAAGCCGGGACCAGAACTGATCTTTTACACCCGTATTTTCCATACAAACGAAAATTCCCGCCGCGGGGTGGCCCCCTGCGGCGGGAATGTTTCATGCGGGAAATTACTGCGCGGCGCTGGCCTTGTTGTTGCGCTTGGCCATACGGCTGACCTTGCGGGCAGCGGTGTTCTTATGGATGACACCCTTGCTCTTCGCAGAGTCGATCGCGGCGACGGCCGCACGGATGGCGGCGTCTTTATCAGCAGCGTTGCTGTCGATGGCAGCGTCTGCCTTTTTGATCACTGTCTTCAGGCTGGTCTTGATGGCCTTGTTGTGCGCGGCTTCTTTCTTGGCCTGCACGACCCGGTCCTTCTGGGATTTAATGTTAGGCATTCGTTCCACCTCCTTGGTTGACCCATAACAGTACAAATTATACTAGCATATTTTGTGGGCGGTTGCAAGCCTTTTTCCAAATTTTTTTGCGCTGCCCGGGCAACTGTTCCCCGCTTTGTGCATATACTCCACCGATGGGGAAGGGGGGATACGCCATGTGGCAGCTGCGCCGCGTGCTGTTGGGTCTGGGGGCCCTGTGCCTGACGGGGGCGCTGACGGCAGGGGTGCTGTGGTCCGCTTTGTGCTTGCCCGCCGCCGGCGCGCTGTTTGGCACGGCGGCCCTGGCCCTGGCTCCCGGCGGGCTGGGGGCCAGGGGGCGGCTTTGGGGGCAGACGATCGCTGTCTCCACGGCCGCCCCGGCCGCTGTTTCCTCCGCAGCGCTTCCCGATACCGCCCCGGCCGAACAGACGCCCGAGCCGTCCCAACCGGCCGCCGTGACCGCCGCCACGCCCGAGGCCGCCGAGCCTTCCGGGAACGTTCTTCAAAACGAGACCGACGCAGACCCCGCGCCCTTGTCCACCGCGCCCCCCGACCTGGAAAACGGCGGCGAGATCCTGGCCCGCCGTTATTCCCAGGGCAGCGGGGCAGGGTATGTGAGCCTGGCGGCGGGCAGCATCAAAAATTCCACCCAGCACACCGACGCCGAACTGGCGGCGGCCACCGACGGACCGCTTCCCTTTGACATCGAACTGGACAGCGCCGAACCCCAGGTCCTGATCCTGCACACCCACGCCACCGAGACCTACCAGCCCTGGGACGAACTGGTGTTCGACCCGGATTTTTCCGCCCGCACCACCGACACCGCCGCCAACATGGTGGCGGTGGGGGCCCGCATGGCTCAGGTGCTCAATGAGGCGGGCATCAACACCGTGCAGGACGCCACCCTGCACGACTCGCCCAGCTACACCGAAAGCTATGCCCGCAGCGCCCAGACCGCCCGCTCCTGGGTGGCGAAGTACCCCAGCATCAAGGTGATCCTGGACGTGCACCGCGACGCCATCGAGAGCGACGGCGCGCGCATCAAGCCCCTGTGCCAGATCGACGGGCAGGACACCGCCCAGGTCATGATCATTGCCGGGTGTGACAACGGCGCCACGGTCTGCCTGCCCAACTGGCAGGAAAATCTCAAATTCGCCGCCGCCTGGGAATCGGCCATGGAATCCGCCTACCCCGGCCTGACCCGGCCCGTTTTGTGCGGTTATCGCTTTTACAACCAGGATGTGACCACCGGCAGTTTGCTCATCGAAGTGGGCGGCCACGCCAACACCCTGGCCGAAGCCCTGCGGGGCGGCGAGTACGCGGCCCGGACCCTGGCGGCGCTGTTTGGCGGGCAAAGCTGAAAAATGGGCTGTACAATCGGGGTCGGATGCGATATAATACCTTTATCTGTATAGAAACGATAGAGGAGAGGGACCCCATGGAATATCTCAAAAACCGCACCGAGCTGTCCAAGCTCTACACCGACACCCCTGCCGACGGCGCCGTCGTGACCGTCTGCGGTTGGGCCAAGACCGTGCGCGACTCCAAGAATATCGGCTTCATCTCGCTGACCGACGGCAGCTGCTACAAGCCCGTGCAGATCGTGTTCGAGGCCGCCCGTCTGGACAACTATGCCCAGATCGCCAAGTGCGGGCTGTACACCAGCTTTGCGGTCACCGGCCGCCTTGTGCTCACCCCGGACGCCCGTCAGCCCTTTGAGATCAACGCCGACGCCATCGAGGTGCTGGGCCCCTGCGGCCCCGAATACCCGCTGCAAAAGAAAAAGATGAGCACCGAGTATCTGCGCACCATGACCCATCTGCGTCCGCGCACCAACACCTTCCTGGCGGCCTTCCGCCTGCGGGGCCAGGCGGCCTATGCCCTGCACCGCTTCTTCAACGAGAACGGCTTCACCTACGTGCACACCCCGATCTTTACGGGCTCCGACTGTGAGGGCGCGGGCGAGATGTTCCAGGTCACGACCCTGAACCTGTGCGACACCCCCCGCACCGAGGACGGCAAGGTGGACTTCAGCCAGGACTTCTTCAAGTGCCCGGTCAACCTGACCGTGTCCGGCCAGCTGGAAGCCGAGGCCATGGCCATGGCCCTGGGCAAGGTGTACACCTTCGGGCCTACCTTCCGCGCCGAAAAGAGCTACGACACCCGCCATGCGGCCGAATTCTGGATGATCGAGCCCGAAATGGCCTTCGCCGACCTCAACACCTATATGGACACCGCCGAGGCCATGACCAAGTATGTCATCCGCTACCTGCTGGACCACTGCGCCGACGAGCTGGCCTTCTTCAACCAGTTCTTTGACAAGGGCCTGCTGGAGCGCCTGAACCTGGTGGCCGAAAGCGACTTTGCCCGGGTCAGCTACACCGACGCCATCGAACTGCTGCGCCAGAACGACGCCAACTTCCAGTACAAGGTGTCCTGGGGCATGGACCTTCAGACCGAGCACGAGCGCTACCTGACCGAGCAGGTGTTCAAAAAGCCGGTCTTTGTCACCGACTATCCCAAGGAGATCAAGGCCTTCTATATGCGCATGAACGACGACGGCAAGACCGTGGCCGCCGCCGATATGCTGGTGCCCGGCATCGGCGAACTCATCGGCGGTTCCCAGCGTGAGGAGCGCCTGGACGTGCTCACCGCCCGCCTGGACGAACTGGGCCTCAAGCAGGCCGACTACGACTGGTATCTGGACCTGCGCCGCTTCGGCACGGTCAAGCACGCGGGCTATGGCCTCGGGTTCGAGCGTCTCTTGATGTATGTCACCGGCATCCCCAACATCCGCGACGTCATTCCCTTCCCGCGCACCTGCGGTGGCTTCTGATGCGGCCCATCGCCGCCGCGCTGCTGCCCTGGTTCCAACAAAACCGAAGGCTTCTGCCTTTCCGGCAGGAGCCTTCGGCTTATCATATCTGGGTCAGCGAGATCATGCTCCAGCAGACCCGGGTGGCCGCCGCGCTGCCCTACTATGAGCGGTTCATCGCCGAGCTGCCCGACCCGGCGGCCCTGGCCGCGTGCGAGCCCGACCGCCTGCGCAAATTGTGGCAGGGGCTGGGGTATTACAGCCGGGCCGCCAACATGCAAAAGGCCGCCCGGGTCATCTGCGAACAATACGGGGGCCGGCTGCCCGCCGACTGGGCGGCGTTGCGGGCCTTGCCCGGCATCGGGGAGTATACCGCCGGCGCCATCGCCAGCATCGCCTTCGGCATTCCGGCTCCGGCGGTGGACGGCAATGTGCTGCGGGTGTTTGCCCGCCTGTTCGACGACGATGCCGACATCACCCGCCCGCCCGTCAAGCAGCGTTTCACCCGGCGCGTCATGGAGGAAATGCCCCCCCGACGCCCCCGGCCCGTACAACGAAGCCCTGATGGAACTGGGCGCCCTGGTCTGCCTGCCCGGCGCGCCCCGGTGTGAAGTCTGCCCTCTGGCCTCCCTGTGCGCGGGCCGCGCCTCGGGCCGGGCGGCTTCGCTGCCCTGCAAGCCCCCCAAAAAAGAAAAGACCCGCCTGCCCGTGGCCGTGGCGCTGGTGTACAGCCCGGCGGGGGTGCTTTTGCAGCGCCGCCCCGCCAAAGGGCTGTTGGCCAGTTTGTGGCAGCCCTTCTGCCTGGAGGGTCAGGTCCCCCACCGCGCTGCGCTGGAGTCGGCCCTGGCGGCCCTGGGCGTACGCGTGACCTGGCAGGACCCACTGCCCGCCGCCAGGCATATATTCACCCACCGTGTGTGGGAAATGGGCGGCTGGCGCGGCGCGACCGACACGGCCGTGCCCCTGCCCGAGGGATACGCCTGGGCGCCCTGGCCGGACGAACAGGGCCTGTACCCGGTGCCGGGGGCCTTTGCGGCCTACCTGCCCGGGGCGGGCAAGGGCTGACCGGGCGGAGCGTTTGACAAATTTTTACTTTTGTGTTGTTGTATTCCGTGCCGGCGTCGGTTATAATAGTAGCAGTTGACCACGGCGCGCCGCGACCGACTGCGCCGCGCCAACACACCGCGGGCTGCCGCGCGGCCTGCATGTTCGGAGGTATGAACTATGATGAAGAAATCCACTTTTGGCGTTGCGTTGGCCTTTATTGCCGCCGCTGCCGGCGTTCTGACCGCCGTTGCCCTGTATCTGCGCCGCCGCGAGAAGGAACTGGACGAGTATGAACGCCTTCTGTACAGCGACAGCGATTTTGACGAAGACGACGACGAGGAAGAGGATACCATCTACGAGCCCATCGACACCGAAGCGCCCAAGACCGAAGGCGCCGACGACGCCGGGGAAGATACCGTTTCCTTCTGAGCCATCCCGTGATCACGGTTTGCGCGCAACCTATGGGCCAGGTGGTCCCGGCATAAGCGGAATGTCCGCGCGCCGGGGTCCACCCGGCTTTTGCTTTCGGGGGACGAGGGCCGCTGAAAGGGGTACGCAATGAAAAAACTTTTGCTGTGGCTGGTCATGGTGGTATTGATGGTGGCCTTGCTTCTGGGCGGGGCCGCCGCGGCTTTCTATGCCATGACCGGCGAAAACAAGCTCCCCCAGGAGCATCCCACCCTGGCGGGCACGGCGCTGGAACCCAACGGCTACCAGTGGACGGTGCCGGTTTTGGGCGAGTATGTCCAGCGGGACTTTTCCGCTTTGAGCAACCTGACCGTGCAAAAGCTCGGGGACGTGGGCGACCAGGCCCCGGAACTCATCATCCCCGACTGGGTCAGCCGCAGTGAACTGACCCTGACCGGGCCGGACGGCTCCACCGTGCTCACGGGGGATGCCTCTGCCTTTTCGGGGTATACCTATACCAGCAACGGCCAGTATGATCTGGCCCTGACCTTGTACCGGGACGCCGGGCAGGACACGGTGGGGCTTTCCACCGGATGGTACGCCTACCGCGCCTCCTACACGGTCAACATACAGCCCAAAGCCACCCTGAGCACCGACCGTGCGGCCCAGGGCACCGTGGTGGCCGTCGCGGTCACCGGCATTCTGGACGGCAGCACGCCGGAACTGGAATGCGACCTTGGTACCGTGTGGTTCCGCCCCACGGCCAACGGGTTCATGGGCTACATTGCCGTGAGCTACAATACCTCGGGTGGTGCCCATGATCTGGTGCTGACCTGCGGCGACCTTGTGCAGCAGCTGTCCCTCTCGGTCACCGAGAGCAAGACCGCCACTGTGGAGGTCCCGGCGGATACGCTGTCCATGGTGGGCGGTTCGTCCCAACAATACAAAAATGCCATCTGGCCGTTGTATTCTCAGGGCGATTCCCAAAAGCAGTGGCAGGGGGCCTTTGCCGCACCCGTTTCCAGTGCGGCCACCGCCGAGTACGGCGACCGCCTGAGCGTTGAAGGCAGCGTCAGCGGCCGGGCCACCGGGCTCATTTACGGCGCGGCGGAACCGGGCAGCCGGGTCAGCGCGCCCCAGTCCGGCACCGTGGTCTATGCGGGGACGCTGGACATCACCGGCGGCACCGTGGTCATCGACCATGGTTGCGGCGTCAAGAGCTATTTGTTCGGCATGGGCGAACTTCGGGTGGAGAAGGGCCAGACCGTGGAACAAGGGGACGAGGTAGGGCTTACCACCGACGCCCACCAGCTGCTTTACGAGCTGCGCATCGGCAACAAGTCCGCCGATCCGGCCGCGGCCATCAAGGGCTCCAGCGGCCTGCAATACAAAGAAAACCAGTGACCCCTGCGGGGATCTGATATATAGAGGAGGGTGGGAAGCATGGAGGAACGACCGTTGAACGCCCAACCGGCTGCATCGGAGGAGAAAAAACCGGCCAGGAAGCGACGCCGCAAAAAAAGCACGGCCCCGAAATCCGGCACGGCCGCCAAGGCGGAGAAAAAAGACGGAAAAACGCCAATAATGTCGAATGAGGAGACAAAAAAGGAGCCGGCGCAAAGCGAACCGAAAGCGGACGATGCCGCGGCGGCGCCCGCCGATCCCTCTGATCGGGCCGCTGAAAGGCCGAAGACGGCGCCTGGGACGGAGCCGACCCCCGAGGCAGAGCCCGCCCCCGAGGCAGAGCCCGCCCCCGAGGCAGAACCCGCCCCCGAGGCAGAGCCCGCCCCTGAGGCAGAGCCCGCCCCCGAGGCAGAGCCGACCCCTGAGGCAGAGCCCGCCCCCGAGGCGGAACCGACCCCTGAGGCAGAACCGACCCCCGAGGCAGAGCCCGCCCCCGAGCAGGACGCACCCATCCCGGAAGAAACGCCCATTTCCGAGGATGAGGAGAAACCCCTGACCGAAGAACAGCGCCGCCGGGCCATGGAGATGACCCGCACGGTGCAGATCTCCATCGAAAAACTCATGCAGGCCGCCGGGGAGGACGCCTCCGCCCCGACCTCCGAGCCGGAGGGGTCGCCCGAACCGCCGCCGGAACCCGAACCCGCCCCCGACCCGCTGCCCCGGCGCATGCTGCGCGGGGTAACGGACCTGCTGCTGGGCCTGGGCCGCTGGCTGCTTTTGGTCATTGCGTTCGTGGCGCTGGTGGCCAGCATCGGCATCGCCTGGCTGTACAGCGGGGCGACCCCCGACGCCGTGCCCGAGGTGCAGGCTGTCTTTAACGGCGAAACGCTCACCCCCACCTCGTACAGCTGGCATGTGCCCGTGGTGGCCAATCTGTTCAAGCGCACCTACGCGAAAACCGTCACTGAAGAGCCTGTCGCCCTGCAAAGCACGGTGGAAAGCGCGTCGGTGGACCTCACGGTCCAGGCCCAGGACTGCACGGCCACCCTGACCGTATGGGACAGTGCGGACCAGACTGTGTTTGAAGGCACTGTGCGCCAGTTCGCCTCCTTTGCCTTTACCGCCAACGGCAGTTATACCGCCGAACTGGACGTGGTCCGCTCCGAGCGCAATGTGGAGCATGCCGCCGAAGTCAGCGGCAACCAGACCTACCTGTTCGCCTTTACGGTGGACATCATGCCCACCGTGCGCCTGAACACGGTGTCCGTATCCCAGGGCGGCGTGGCGCTGGTGCGCGTCACCGGCCTTGTGGACGGCGAGACCCCGGTGCTGCGCACCGAACTGCCCAACACCGGCTTTGTGCAAGGGGAAAGCGGCTGGCTGGCCTACCTGGCCGCCGGGGTCGAGCAAGCCACCGGCAGCTACGCGGTGGAAGTGAGCTGCGGCGGATACACCCAGTCCCTGACCCTGACCGTCAACGCCCGCACCGGCACCTATAAGGATTATTCTTCCAAGAGCCAGCTCACCAGTCCTTTCCTGGACCCGGCCGACGCCCCCGCCGAGGTGCTTGCCGCCGTAAGCAAGGTCAGCGGCGCGCCCGCCTGGTCGGACGGCGGCTTCAACCTTCCCTTTGCCGACTCGGTCCGGGTGGTGCTGGACTACGGCACCACCGAGTATGTGGGCCGCACCCGCGCCGAGCGCGCGGCCGGTACCGGCACAGGTCGGGTCTGCGGCAATGTGGTGGTCAGCGGTTCCCGGGGCGGTCAGCTGGTAGCGCCTGCTTCGGGCACGGTGGTACTGGCCGAAGACCTGGAGGGCGACGCCGGCAACACCCTGGTCATCGACCACGGCGCCGGCGTGTACAGCGTGTTTTACGACCTGAACACCCTGTCGGTCAAAGCGGGCCAGACCGTGACCCGCGGGCAGGATATCGCCCTGACCAACCGCTACACCATCGGCGAGGTCCGCGTGGCCGGCGTTTCGGTGGAACCCGTCACCGTATGGCAGGACGAGTGCGAAGCCCTTTCCTATTTCTGATCCCTTGTGCTTGTTACCGCGCATTGCGCGCCCCGCACACGGCATTTTGCCGTGTGCGGGGCGCGCTTTTTTGTTTGCCGCCGTCACGCCGGCGTCCACGCCGGCATAGCATGGCACGGAAAACGGAGGTGGGACCATGAACTATGTTTTTTGCCAGCTGGGGCAGGATGCCCGCCAGCAGGCGGCGGCCCGGGCGCTGCGGGCGGCCGGGCATACAGTGCGTGGGCTGGCCGGCGTGGCCGCAGCCGATTGTCTGCTTTTGCCCATGCCGCTGCCCGATCTGGACGGCGCGGCGCTGGCGGCGCTGCAAGCCGCCAAGCCTGGTGCCTTGGCCATGGCGGGCCTTGTGTCCGAACCCGCCGCCGCCAAGGCAAAGCGGGCGGGCGTCGAGCTCATCGACTATTACCGGCGGGACGAACTGGCCTGCCTCAACGCGGTGCCCACCGCCGAAGGCTGCCTGTGTCTTTTGATGCAGCAGCGTCCCCGCACGATCTGGGAAAGCCCCATCCTCGTTTTGGGCTACGGCCGGGTGGGCCAGGCGGTGGCGCGGCGACTGGCGGCGCTGGGGGCCAGGGTCACGGTGGCGGCCCGCAGCGCCGAGCAGCGGGCCGGCGCCCGGTGCGCGGGGTGCCGCGCGGCGCCTCTGTCGGCGCTGGATCGCCTTTTGCCCGGCTTTGACGCGGTGGTCAACACGATCCCCGCGCCGGTGCTGGGGCGGGCTCAGCTGGCCCGCCTGCCCAAGGGGGCCGTCATTGTGGACCTGGCCAGCGCCCCCGGCGGCACCGATTTTGCCGCCGCCGACGCCCTGGGCCTGCACGCGGCTTTGGCGCCCGGCCTGCCCGGGCGGTGCGCGCCCGACACGGCGGGGGAACTGATCGCCCATACCGTATTGAACATACTCGCCGAGCGCGAGCAGGGGAGGGATCTGTGATGACACAATGCCGGCAGGATGCGCCGCGGGCCGTTGTTTTTGCCATGTGCGGCAGTTTTTGCAGCTTCGGGGCCGTGCTGCCCCAGGTGGAGCGCCTGTGCCGCGCCGGGTGGGATGTGCTGCCTCTGCTCAGCGCCAGCGCCGCGTCCCAGGACACGCGCTTCGGCACGGCGGCGGGGCTGTGCGCCACGCTGGAAGAAATGACCGGCCACCCGCCCATGACCACTTTGCAGCAGGCGGAACCTCTGGGCCCCGAACGCCGGGCCCGGGCCATGATCATCGCCCCCTGCACGGGCGCCACCATGGGTCTTCTGGCGGCGGGCATCAGTTCCACGGCGGTGACGCTGGGGGCCAAAAGCATGCTGCGCGGGGGCCGGCCGCTGATCCTGGCGCCTTCCACCAACGACGGACTGGCCGGCAGCGCGGTAAGCCTGGCCACGCTGCTGCAACGCAAAAATGTGTACTTCGTTCCCTTCGGTCAGGACGACAGCTTCAAAAAGCCCAACAGCCTCAAAAGCGATTTCACCCTCTTGCCCGACACGCTGGAAAGCGCCTTGCGCGGCGTGCAGATCCAGCCGTTGCTTTTGTAACTTCCGGGCGCAGGGGGGCATATACTGGTGTGGTGTGAGTGAATTCTGGAAAGGCGGTGCGGCAATGGAACGGATCAGGATCACGGGTGGGCGGACACTGGCGGGCAGGGTCCGCCCGGCCGCCGCCAAAAACAGCGTGCTGCCGTTGCTGGCGGCCGGCCTTCTGTGCGAAGGGCCCTGCGTTTTGCGCGGCGTGCCCGACCTGGCCGACGTGGACGCCAGCCTTGAACTGCTGCGGGCGGTGGGGGCGCAGCCCGAACGCCGGGGCGCCGACATTCTGCTGCCGCCTTCCCGGCCCGGCGGGCGGATCCCGACGGATATCGCGGGGGCCATGCGGGCGTCGGTGTTTTACCTTGCACCGTTGCTCACCCGCGCCGGGCAGGTGGAACTGCCGCTGCCGGGCGGGTGCCGTCTGGGTCCGCGCCCCATCGACATCCACCTGGACGGTCTGGCGACGCTGGGCGCTCAGGTGGACGCCGGGGCCGACAGGGTGACGGTGCGCCGCGCAGGGCTCTTGCAGGGCGCCGACTACACCCTGCGCCTGCCCAGCGTGGGAGCCACGCTGACGCTGCTTATGGCGGCCTGCTGCGCGCAGGGGGACACGACGCTGCGCGGCGCGGCCTGTGAGCCCGAGATCGCCGATGTGGCCGTTTTTCTGCGCAAATGCGGCGCGCGCATCGAAGGCGCGGGCACCCCGGTGGTGCGCATCCGGGGCATGGGCGGACCGCTGCCCGGCGGCGCCGACCACGACCCCGTGCCCGACCGCATCGCGGCGGCCACCTACGCGGCGGCCGTGGCCGTGGCCGGTGGTCAGGTCACGGTGGAGCAATGCCGCCCCGGTCACCTGGCGGCTTTCTTGCGCTTTCTGCGCGCCGCCGGGTGCGAGATCGCCGCCGGCCCCACCGAGTTCACGGTCCGCCGCGACCCGGCGTCTCCGCTGTGGGGCGGGGCGGACCTGCGCACCGGGGCCTGGCCCGGCTTTGCCACCGACACCGCCCCCCTGGCGGCCGCCGTTTTGCTGCGGGCGCGGGGCGACAGCCGCATCCATGACGCCTTGTTCCAGAATCGGTTTGCCTGCGCCCGGGGCTTCGCGGCCATGGGGGCCAGGGTGCGGGCCGACGGGCGGGACCTGTCTATCCGCGGCGTACAGACGCTGCACGCCGCCACCGTCACCGCGCCCGACCTGCGGGGCGGGGCGGCGCTGATCATCACCGCGCTGGCGGCGCGGGGCACCAGCGTCGTACAGGACGCCGGGCACGTCCGACGGGGGTATCAGGACCTTCCCGGCGATTTGGCCGCCCTGGGCGCGCGATGCGCCGCAGGGCAAACATTGAGCGATGTGGCGAAGAAAAATTTGCTGACTGTACAAATGGGATAAAATCTGTGACCCTGCGTCGGCGCTTTTGGGCAAATCCACGGCGCTGGCGCAAATTTTGTTTTTTTGCCGTGGCCCTATTGAAATTGCGGTATGGATTTGGTATTCTTATAATCAGTTATATGTAAAAAAGCGAAGGGTCCGCATCGCCGGGCCATGCCCAAAACGCGGTGCTCACCGCGGGCCGGACCCGTCGAAACAAGAACTATTTAGGGGGATACACTCATGGCGTTCGTTCTCGATGAAGAGATGCAGAATGTAACTAACATCAAGGTGATCGGCGTCGGCGGCGGCGGCGGCAACGCCGTCAACCGCATGGTGGACGCGGGCCTTGGCGGCGTGGAATTCGTTGCGATGAACACCGACCAGCAGGCCCTGATCAATTCCAAGGCGACCCAGAAGGTCCAGCTTGGCGCCAAGCTGACCAAGGGCCGCGGCGCCGGCGCCGACCCCGAGGTGGGCCAGCGCGCGGCGGAAGAAAGCAAGGACGANNNGGCGCTGCGCCCGTCGTGGCCGAGACCGCCCATGACCTGGGTATCCTGACCGTGGGCATCGTCACCAAGCCCTTCAGCTTTGAGGGCAAGCGCAAGATGAGCCTGGCCGAGCAGGGCATCGCCAACCTGATGATGCACGTGGACAGCCTGATCGTGATCCCCAACGAGCGCCTCAAGCTCATCAGCCAGGAAAAGATCACCCTGATGAACGCCTTTGAAGCTGCCGACAACGTGCTGCGCCAGGGCGTCGAGAGCATCTCCAGCCTGATCAACATCCCGGCCTTCATCAACCTGGACTTCGCCGACGTGCGCTCCATCATGAAGGACGCCGGCTTCGCCCACATGGGCGTCGGCGTGGCCAAGGGTGCCGGCAAGGCCGAAAACGCGGCCAAGGCCGCCATTTCCAGCCCGCTGCTGGAGACCAGCATCGCCGGGGCCCGCGGCGTCATCATCAACATCACCTCCAGCCCGGACATCGGCCTGGACGATGTGGAGACCGCCGCTTCCATGATCACCCAGTCCGCTCACCCCGATGCCAACATCATCTGGGGCACCGCGTTCGACGAGCGCCTGGCCGACGAGATGAACATCACCGTCGTGGCCACCGGCTTCGAGAACACCCCCGGCGTGGATGAGCCCATCCAGGCCGCCATGCAGGCGCAGATGGCCGCCAAGACGGCCGCGCCCAAGGTCGAGCCCGCGCCCGCCGTGCAGCAGCCTGCCGCGCCCACCCCGCCCCCGGTGGTGGACCCCGTGATCCCGACCCCTGTTGTTTTCAAGACCGATGTGAACCCCGTCTCCAAGCCCGCTCAGGACGACGATGACGACGGCGATTACTTCAACGACCTGCTCAGCATCCTGAACAAGCGTTCCTGACCAGTCTGCGCGCCGGCCGGTCTTGCGGTACCTGACCAATTCCGTGCGCGCGCCGGCCCTTTGTGACCGGCAGACACTCTGTCCATTTTGAGGAGGAACGCCATGCCGTCCATGGACCCGACCATTCAGGAGAAGGGGTTCCGCACCAGCATGCTGGGCTTTGATAAGAACGATGTGCTGGCATACATGAACGCGCTGGCGAACGAGACCCAGCAGCGGGAGCTGGAATACCAACAGACCATCGACCAGTTGAACGCTCAGCTGGAAAAGCTGAAAAAGGACCAGTCCAACGCGCGTATCTGCGTTGAAAAGCTGCAAGCCGAACTCAACCAGGCCAATGCCCGCGCCGACGCGGCCGAAAAAGCCCAGGCCGACGCGGCCGCCCGCCTGAAGGACGCCGACGAGCGCGCCGGCGGCTATCAGGCCAAGTGCAAAGAATATCAGCAGTCCATTTTGGAACTGCAATTTCAGCGCCGCGACCTGGAAAAGCAGGTGGAAGAGATGGAGGCCATGATCCCCAAAGGTGGGATGCCGGCCCCCGTGCCCGNNGGCCCCCGTGCCCGAGACCCCCAAACCGGCCCCGGCCCCCGTGCCCGAGACCCCGGCGCCGGCGCCCGCGCCGATGCCTGTGACCGAGCAGGCCCGCATCGAGGCCCGCAAGATCCTGGCCGAAGCCCGCCTGAACGCCGAAAGCGCCGAGCGCCGTCTGCGCGCCAAGGAAGAAGAGCAGAAAGAGCGCATGGCGGACAATGCCCGCGCTCTGGCGGCCGGCGTCATGCTGCTGCGCGACCGGCTGGCCCGGGTAGACCAGAAGCTGATCGCGGCCTCCATGGACCTGGAAAACGCCACGGGCGCCATCTACCATGCCCTGGACGATACCAGCGCCGATCTCGAGACCCTGGGCGCCGATCTGCGCGCCTTTGGCAAGCTGCGTCCCGTGGACCAGACCCCCGCGCCCCCGACGTCCGCCAAACCCAAAGCGGCCCCTGCCCGCGCCAAGGTCTCGCCCCGCCGCGTGCGTCCCGTGGACCCGCAGCCCGCAGTACCCGCCAAGCGCCTGCGCCGCACGCCGGCCGATCAACCCGTGACCCGGCAGCTGGACGAGGCGCTGCACCGCCTGGACCGCAAACCCTGACCCGAATCCATACGGCCGCGACCGCCCCTGGCGGCCGCGGCCTGTTGTTTTGTATCCTGCATCGATCGCCGTGCACACGGCTGAAAGGAAGGTCGTATGCCCCAGTTCCGTTCTTTCCGGCAAGCTGCCAGGCGCCGGTTATCCGCCCTTTGCACCGCTTTTCACGCCCTGCCCGCGCCGGGGCGGTGGTTCGTGTACGGCGTGGGCCTGCTGGCCGCGATCCTTTTTGGCGGCGCTGTCACCGCCTATGGCGGCCTTGTGCTGGTGTTGCTGCTCTGGGCGCTGTGCACCGGCGGGCTTTGGCTGCTGCTGGCCGGCACATGGCAGCTGGCGTTCCCCGGGCAGGACCCCCGGCGGGACAAGCCCTTTTTGACCGCTCTGGTCCTGGGCTGCGCGGTGGGGCTGGCCGTGATCGCGGCGCTGGTCCTCTACCGCCGGACCGTCTACGGCGAGGACGCCATCAACTACTACGCCAAGCAAAGCCTTCTGTTCAACAGCTTTGCCACCAGCGGCTTTTACGGCGTCAGCAACCTGGCCGAAAACCTGCTCACGGCGGACTATAAGATGTTCATGAACCTCTTTATCAGTTTGCCCTATCTGTTCTTGCCCCGCACGATCAACGCGTTCATGCTCAGCTACGCGCTGACCTGCTTTGTACCCGTCTGGACGGCGCTTCTCATGCTGGCGCGCAAGGTTTTGCAAACCCTGGCCCCCGGCCTCGGGCCCGCGCGCCGTACCGTGTACTATCTTGTCTGCATGGCGGCCATGACGCTGTGGCCCATGTTCCTGTGGCCCGCCACCCACGGCATGCCGGACGCCTTCGGCCTGACCTTTGTGGCCGTGATCCTGCTCTTGTGTTTTGATTTTCACTTCGACACCCTGCCCGCCGGCCGTTTGCTGGGCATCTTTGCGGCGACCTTTGCCCTGATCCTGACCCGCCGGTGGTATATGTTCTGGGTGCTGACTTATTATCTGTGCTATGGGGCGGCTGTTCTTGTGGGGGCGGCGCGGCGGCGTGCCCTGGGCAAGGCCCTTGCCAACCTGCTCCGCTTCGGCGTGCCCTCGGCGGCGGTCATCCTGGTGGCGCTGTTTCCCACCTTCCGCACGATCTTGACCACCGATTATGCCGACATTTACGGCGCGTACTACGGCGGCGGCTTTTGGGTCAACTGCCTGGACCAGCTCCACCTTCAGGGCGTCGTCTGGCTGGCGCTGTGTGCGGCGGGCCTGATCCTGGCGCTGTTGTGCCGGGGGCTGCGCGCGCCCGCGCTGGTCACGGCGCTGGCTTCGCTGGCGGCTATGGTGCTGTTTACCCGCACCCAGTCCATGGGCGAGCACCAAAGCCTGATTTTGGCGCCGGCCTATCTGGGCGCGTTGTTTGTCTGCGCGGCCTGGGTGTGCGCCCTGCGCCGGGCCTGGCTGGCCGGGGCCGGGGCGGGCGTTCTGGCGGCGTTTTTTGCCCTCAACTGCTTCAATGCCCTGCGCCTGCCGGGGCACAGCAGCCAGACCCTGCTGCTCAGCGACGAAAGCCTGGACCTGACCCGTCGCACCGATCTGGACGCTATGGCCGCCATCACCGACTTTGTCCTGCAAAACTGCACCTCGGAAGACACGGTCTACATCAACATTGACTCTGACGGGTACAGCGGCTCCACCTTTGCCTACAGCGACCCGTCCCACCCGGAGCTGCAAAGCATCATTTTGTGGGAGAACAGCGTGCCCTCCACCCATGGTTTCCCCACGGGGGTGTGGACCTCCCGCTATGTGATGGTCACCGATAAAACTGAGGAAGGCGGTCTTGTGGGGGCGGTCAATACGGCCCTGCGCACCGACACGCCCGCCGCCGGCCATTACGCCTATGTGACAGAATTTGCGCTGCAAAACGATGTCACCTTGTATTGCTACGAGCGCCTGGACGCGCCCGACGAGGCGGAAGCCGAGTATTACAAGCAGGTTTTTGCCGAGTATGACGCCCGCTGGCCCGAGCTGTACAGCGAGCGGATCGACGCATATATGGCGGTGCAGGGGGCATCCTGACACTGTATTTTGAAACCAAATCGTAACTTATTTGTCCATTTGCTTGACGAAAACCCGCCTGCGTGGTATGATGGATTACAGAAATAACGGCTGATGGGGCATGTTCCCCGCTTCTTTTTGGCGTGTTCCGCCTGATTTATGGACGCGGCAGACTGCGCATTCTGCGGCCTGTCCTGGCTTTTTGTGCGCCCGCGTCCCACCAAAGGAGGTCAGCTTCCCCTTGAAGCGCTTTTTCTGCGTGGTTCTTGTCGCCGCGCTTTTGGTATTTTTTGCAGCCTGCGGCAAAGGGGTGCTTGCGCCCTCGACCCAGGCGACGGCCGCACCGACGGCTTCGTCCACCCGCAACGTGCGCAGCGAGCCGGTCACCGTGACCGAGACCTACGCCAACGCCGACACGGTCACTGACAGCACCCAGTCCTCTTCCACCGCCGCGCCGGCTGCCGAAGAGGTACAGACCCCCGCCACCGGGGATTTCTCGGTGGGGTATATGGCCGGGGTGCTGGGTCTGATCTTGCTTTGCTCGGCCGGGCTTTTGATGCTGCGGCGCATTTGATGATAGGATGCCGGGGCGCGCAGGGCGCGTGGACCGGCCTGTGTTTCCGTTCCCTTGGGACGGCCGGGCCGCGTTGACGCACCGTGAGCGCCCCGCTTGTTTTTTGCCCTTTGATTTGCAAGGAGGTCCCGCGTTTTATGCCCCGCCCCCATCGCTATCGCCGCCTCAAGGGCGACAGCGCCTATTATCCCTTCGGCGCGCGCACGGCCATGCGCCGGCGTCAGCGCCGCTATGCCTGGCTGCTGCGCCTGTGCGGGGCGGCGGCCTTGTGCCTGGCGCTGGCGCTGGCCGTGCGGCAAAGCGTGTTTCGGGGCGGCCAGCCCCTGGCCCCGCCCCGCGCCGCCACGGCCGAAAGCGCCCTGGCGCAGGGCGCGTCCGACCGGGTCAGTGTGACCGTGCGCCCGGCCA
Source organism: Faecalibacterium sp. UBA1360 (assembly GCA_002306375.1). Classification (GTDB taxonomy): domain Bacteria; phylum Bacillota; class Clostridia; order Oscillospirales; family Ruminococcaceae; genus Gemmiger. Next base: position 9,101 of record DBRU01000101.1, on the reverse strand, counting down.
CCGCCGACGTGCTGGCCGCCACCGGCGACGCCGACGCCCGCGCCCAGGCCACGCCCTCGCCCCAGCCTACCGTGGAGCCCCAGGCCGATATCCTGCCCCGATACCGCGACCTGTACGCCCAAAACCCCGACATGGTGGGCTGGCTGTGCATCGAGGGCACCGACATCGACTACCCGGTCATGCAGACACCCGGCGACAACGAGTATTACCTGCGCCGGGGCTTCGACCGGCTGTATTCCACGGCAGGGTCGCTGTTTTTGGACGAGCGCTGTTCTTTGGGGGCGGACCCCACGGCCAACTGGCTGATCTACGGGCACAATATGGCCGACGATTCCATGTTCGGTCAGCTGGACCGCTACACCGACCCGGATTTTTACGAGCAGCACCCTACCTTCACCTTTGACACCCTCACCGAAGAAGGCACCTGGCAGGTGGCAGCCGTGCTGCGCACCGATCTGGGCGCTGACCAGGACCCCTATTATACCTTTTTTGACGCCGATTCCCGGGCCGAATGGCAGCGCCGGGTGGACGCGATCATGGCCCTGGCGCTGTACGACACGGGTGTGACGCCCCAATACGGCGATCAGCTGCTGACCCTGTCCACCTGCGGCACGTCCAGCATTTACACCAACGCCCGGCTGGCTGTGCTGGCCGTGCGGGTGGAATAAAGCCGGTCTTTTCGGGCGGGGCCCTTGCTTTTTGGGGGCGAATCCAGTATGATGGTAGCACTACAACAGCAAAGGAGCCAATCAAAAATGGCAGAATTCAAGTACGAGATCACCGAACGCATCGCCGTCCTTTCCACCAACGCCAGCGGCTGGGAGCGCCAGCTGAACATGGTCAGCTGGAACGGCAAGGAGCCCAAGTATGACCTGCGTGACTGGGCTCCCGACGGCAGCAAGATGGGCAAGGGCATCAGCATGACCCGCGACGAGCTGGTTGCCCTCAAGGACATTCTGGAAGAAATGGAACTGTAAATGGAAGACTATCGCCGCCAATTCATCGATCTGTACAATCAGAACATCACCCGGCCCGGGGCCGACCGCCTGCTCAAATGGCTGGACGGCACCGACTTTTTCCGCGCGCCTGCCTCCACCAAGTTCCACGGCGCATGCGAGCAGGGCCTGGTCATGCACAGCATCAACGTGTACAACGCCATGATGCAGCACTTTTTCACCGAGGGCGACAACCCCGAGACCTACGCCGTCTGCGCGCTGCTGCACGACGTGTGCAAAGCCAACTTCTACAAGGTGGGCACCCGCAACGTCAAGAACGACGCCACCGGCCAATGGGAAAAGGTGCCCTTTTATCAGGTGGCGGACCAGCTGCCCTACGGCCACGGCGAAAAGAGCGTGTATCTGATCGAGCATTTCATGCGCCTGAAAACGGACGAGGCCATTGCCATCCGCTGGCACATGGGCGGCTTTGACGACGCGGTGCGCGGCGGCAGCTTTGCCATCAGCGACGCATACAATCGGTATCCGCTGGCGGTCAAGCTGCACACCGCCGACCTGATCGCCACTTATCTGATGGAGCAAGGGACCAGCCAGGTGGAAAACGGCCATTGACCGCGCCGGAACAGGCAAAAATACCGCCCCGGTACCAGTGCCGGGGCGGTCGGTTTTTCACGAGGAAAAGAAACACATGAACAAACGGGACAAAGAATCGGCGGGCAAAGGCGGGCGTAAGGGGCGCACGTCCAATCTGGTGCTGATCCTGCTGCAAGCGGCGCTGGCGGGGGTGGTGCTGTTCTGCATCGGCAAGATCGGGTATGCCTTCATGCAATACAAAGCCGGGCAGGATGCCTACGACGCCATTCGCACCGAAACCGCCGGCGGCTCTGGGGATGCCGACGCCGCGCAGACGGAGGAGACGGCGTCCAAAGTGGATTTTACCGCTCTGCAAGAGAAATACCCCCAGGCGGTGGGGTGGCTGTCCTGTGCGGGTACCAACATCGACTATCCGATCATGCAGGCGTCGGACAACGACTATTTTCTGCGCCGCCTGCCAAATGGCGAGTGGAACATGAGCGGGTCGCTGTTCCTGGATTATCAGTGCGCGTCGGATTTCTCGGACGGTCTGTCGGTGGTCTATGGGCATAACATGGATGACGGGTCCATGTTCGCCAGCCTGGAAAACTACGCGATGCAGGCCTGGTACGACGACCACCCGGTGATGGAACTGGTGACGGGGCAGGGGACAGCGACTCTGGACGTGCTGTACGGTTTCACGGTGCCGGCCCAGACCTGGGTGGACCGGGGATTTGGCAGCGCGGCCAACCGGCAGGATCTGATGGACTATGCCGCCGGGCGCACCACCTTCGCGGCGCAGAAGCAGTGGGACGGCGAGGCGGCGCTGGTGGCGCTGGTGACCTGTGAAGATGACAACGACCAGAACCGCTATGTGCTTCTGTGCGCTTTTTCGTGAGTGTCCGGCCTGTTCGACTCCTCTTCACAGCAAATCCAAAAAGAGCACCCCATGGCGGGACACGCTGTGGGGCTTATGGATAGGGGAGGGTGAAGGGAGTCTCCCGCGGCCTAAAAAACAGTCCACCGGACTGTTTTTTGCGCACTGCGGTGCGCCGGCCTGTTCGACTCCTCTTCACAGCAAATCCAAACACAAAGCCCCGTGACGGGATACGTCACGGGGCTTTGTGTTTGGAGCAGGTGAAGGGAGTCGAACCCTAAAAACGAGTGTGTTTTCAGAAAATATGAAATAAAAATAAACGGTATACCGATTTTCCTGTTCCCGCAGTTCGTTTTCCCTCGGCCTAAGTTACAGATACTTGCATAAAAAGTGTGTACTTTTAGTGTGTACTTCAGCCAATGGAGGAGAACAACTCATCCAGACGCTGCACGCCTCTCTGCTCTCCGAATTCGTGGGCGTACACCCCGTAGGTATCCATCGACTTGCTGTGCCCCACAAGTCTCCGCAGCTGCCCCTCTGGCAGGTTCTGGGCAATGCTCACAAAGGTGTGGCGAAGCTCATACAGGGTACAGTCTGGCAGCCCGTTGGCCTTGCAATAGGCCGCCCATCGCTTGCGGATCGTGCGTTCCTGGGCTTGCCCGAAGATGTATTCGCTTCCAATGGGCATCTTTAGCTGCGCGACCATTTCCCGCTGTGCCAGTTCTGACAAGGGGACAGACCGAACAGCGTTCTCGTTCTTGCCGCGGGTTTCCTCTCCGTATACGTTGATGGCGCGCCGGACGCGGATCACTCCGCCTTCTATATCCTCCCGGCGCAGGCCCAGCAGCTCCCCGGGGCGCAGCCCGGTCAGGACGGCGAGGCGATAAAAGTGAATGAACGGGTCCGGTGTGTTCTTGCGGAAATACACGGTTGTGTCCGTGTTCATCAGTTTGGTGAAGTCCCTGGGCTGCAAGATTGTTTTTTCCTTCAGACGGGCTCCTTCCGGGATGCGGATCTCAAATTCCTTGGTGCTGTACCCGGCCCGGCGGCAAAAGCGAAAGAATGCGGTAAGATCGCCCGCGATGTTCTTCAGCGTCTTTTTGCTGCGGCCCTTGGCGTAGGCGTCATCGATGATGGCTTGCACCTGTTGCTCGGTGAGCGATTCCAGACGTCGGCCGCCAATGTTCGGTTGGATCCAGGTGCGCCAGCGGCCGTCTACGGGCCGCCAGTTGCTCATGCTGGTGGTGAGCTGCACTCGGGCATAGTATTCCGCCCAAGCGTCCACCACCTTCATCTTGCGGTTACACAAGCCTTTTTCCAACCAGGCATCGGCCTTTGCGTTTGCCTCACGCTGCCCGGTTCGACCAGGCTTGGCGCAGGTGAAGGTCTTTCGAACGCCATCCTTCTGGACGTTGATTTGCCATCTGCCTGCGGATTCGATCCACTTCGCCGTGTTTGTACGTTTCATTGACGTGGCCCTCCTTATGTTGTAAAATAGAGGGCGGATAAGGCCCTGTCAAAACTTTATCCACCCTTATAGCGCCCTGCCGGTTGCCGCCGGCGGGGCGCTTTTTGTTTTTCCAATTGTGCCGGAATGATAAGTGTAGTTGCAGTTATTGCAGGCAAAAACTGTAACTTAAAGTTAAGAATGGGAGTTTTTGTCTCTGTTTTCGAAATAAGTTAAGGGAAAAAGTGAAGAACGAAACAAAAACATAACACAAAACGCACCGTGTGTATTCGTTTTCCTTGTGCGTGTTTTGTGCCGTGGGATCTACGTCCAACTGGTCGTTCGGCGGGACATTTTTACTGGATGGTTCGGTATATAGTTTTTACTCGCTTTCGGCCATATCTTTAGAATCGGAAGATTCGATAATGTCTTCAGTATCCGCGTTGACAAAATCTACATGAATATTGTCAGGCGTTTCGCCGCTGAAGATACCGTAGATTCCGCCATACATATAGAATCCCATAACAGAGAAAGCCTCTGTAAGTGACAGCTCTGTGGATGTAGTGGTAACCGTAAATGAAGTGAAATTGTCGTTTGCTTCGATGGACGTGATATTGGGGTAATCTTCAGATCCGACCATTTCATCCAGGGAGGACTGGATTGACTGCCGGGTTTCCTCCAGCAGCTTTTTGTGCTGCTCCTTGCTCATCACATAGGTGGCGCTTCCATCTTCGTTCAAGGTGATGGAATGAACCCCACTTTCTGCAGCCTGTTGGTCCAGTTCTTCCTGCGTGGTTTCTCCGACCAGGTCGGCCGGCATGGTGATGACTACATCAAACAGGTTTTTATCAACATCGATGTCGCCGAGGCTTTCAAGGTCCTCCATACCGTCAGATGTTTCAGAGGTGGATTCTCCCGCGCTCGCCTGGTTTTCAGATGCATCAGGAGCAGGAGACGGTTCTGCCTGCCCAGAAGATGAACAGGCGCACAAATTCAGTGCCAGGGTAGCGGCCAGAACCGCAGACAATAGCTTTTTCATAGAACGACTCCTTTTTGTTAGAACCAGTGCGTGAACCCGACCGCGCGCCCCTCGATGTGGACGGTCTCCAGAACAGGGCCGGTATAGACCAGAGGCGCGTAGTTTCTGTTCTCGGCCAGCAGCTGCAGGGTTTTGGTCTCCTCGTTCCAGAACACCCGCTTTAGCGTGGCCTCGCCGTCAATGCGGACCGCCGCGATCTGGCCGTTCTCCACTGCCGGCTGGATGTGGATGTACACGACGTCCCCGTCGTGGATGCCGGCGTCGATCATGCTGTCACCCTTGCAGCGCAGGCAAAAATCGCACTTTGCATCTTCCGGGACTTCTATATAGCCCTCTACGTTTTCTTCTGCCGTGATGGGCTGACCACAGGCGATAGAACCGACAAGTGGACGTTTTACCGTTTTGGGGAGAGGTTCATAGCCGGGCGGGATGGTAGTTTCTTCATCCGAGAGTCCCATCAAATAAGTCGGCTTCACCCCCAATGCGAGAGCTAGCTTTTCAATCATGGATCGTTTTAGGTTTACGACAAGCCCCGTTTCATATTTATAAATCGCAGATTTCTGAACGCCAACCTTTTGGCCGAGCTCTTCTTGCGTCAAGCCATGCTGGATTCGCAGGGCCTTGATTCTTTCTCCCATCGTCATTTTGGATACCTCCGTGTCTTAATAATACCATAGATTTTCAAAAAATCAAGAAAAAATGTCTTGACAAGATACAAAAATGGTGGTATCTTGTGAGTGTCTCAAAAAGACACCGAAAGGAGGTGCGCAATGAATAAAGCTATGTTGGAGAGCGTCATGAAGCTGAATTCGGATACTCAGTCGGATTTGGCGGATTACCTTGGGATAAGCTTGTCGCGGCTGAACGCCAAAATCAATGAATATCGCGGCGCGCAGTTCTTCCAGACTGAGATTGCAGCTATCAAAAAGCGGTATTCGCTCAGTGAAGCCCAGATTGACGCTATTTTTTTTGGCGGAAAAGTATCCTAAAAAGATACTAACGTCGCTACAAAGGAGGTGAATAGGATGGAAGCGAATCAGAAGAATATCATTCAGCATACGAAAACTCGCGCCGAACATCTGAAAAACATTGCCCTTGAACTGGTGCAACAGCTCAAGGGCAGGCAGCTTGATTTTGAGGACGCCGAAACAGTTTTGCGCTATATGCACGGGCAACTGGAACGGGACAAAAACAGCCGGTTACTTTAACCCGGCGGCCCAGAAGTCAAGGAATTCTTTATCTTTGACTGCGGCCAGCGTGTACATACAGTCCTGGTACCAGCGAAGCAAAGCATACGAAGATTCATCCGTTTCTGTTTCCGGGTTACGCCCAATTTCACCCCGTTCCAAAGCGATGCGCAATTTTGTTTCCGCATACGACAAGGCCAGATCATGTTGGATTTGTTTTCTATCCATTTTTTGTCACCTCCCTTTCGCCTCATTGTAGCACGGAGGGGAGACAACCACAAGGAGGTACAAAGTGACCGAAATCCAAACCTACACCAACGCCGCTTTTGGCAGCGTTCGCGTCCTGTACGAGGACGGCAAGCCGCTGTTCTGCGGCACGGACGCCTGCAAGGCGCTGGGGTACAAGAACCAGAGCAAGGCGCTGAACGACCATTGCCGTGGGGTAACGAAACGTTATATCACCGACAACTTGGGCCGCAAGCAGCAGGCCAACTTCCTCCCCGAAGGCGACCTGTACCGGCTCATCACTCACAGCAAGCTGCCCAGTGCGGAAAAGTTTGAGCGCTGGGTGTTCGATGAAGTCCTGCCGGCCATCCGCAAAAACGGAATGTACGGAGCAGACCCGGCCGAGCTGGAGCGCCTGCGCCGGAGCAACCAGGCGCTTCGCGACTGGTTCAGCCTGTTGGCCAACCGAAAGCAGGACCTGGTGGAAGTCCAGAACTGTCTGGAGGATGTCCGCAAGAACCGTAACGAGGCAAAAGAACGGTTTATGGCCGTCAAGGCCAACTACTCCAAGTGGTGTGACCTCACCCGCACCTTCGAAGGACTGGTCCGGCAGGCACAGAACGACATCAATTCTTATATCGATCAGATCCAGATCGTGGCACTCGCCACGCCGGTGCTGGAGGAAGATCTGAACGTCTTGCTGGACGAGATGGCACAGCAGATGCTGGCATCCAAGACGAAAGAATAAAGCACGGAACCGTGAGAGGAGGTGCAATTATGAATTCCTACTTCAATGCTGCCGTAAAGGCTCGTGGCATGAAGATGTATGATCTGGCTGACGCCATCGGGATGGGCCCGTCGGTGCTCTCCAGCCGGATCCATGGGCGGACGCCCTGGACGCTGACAGAAGCGCAGCGCACCTGCAAAGTGCTTGGCATGAGCCTTTCAGAATTTTCGGAATACTTTCCGCTTAAGGAGTGACAACACCATGACACAAAAGAAGATGACCGTCCCGGTGCTGGAACACCGGGACGGCCGAGAAGCGCGGGAACCTATCACGAAAACCCGCATTTTCATTGTACCCAAGTTCCGCAAATTTGTCCACACCTTTGTGGTGGGCCTGGGCGCCGCGGGGTTCGGGCTGCTGGTGGGCAGCGGTCTGCCCCAGCTGCTGGGGCTTGTGTCCTTTCAGCCCTGGCCGCCGGTGATCGGCTATGTCTTGACGGCGCTGGGCTGCTGGGAGGAGGTGCGCGGATGAGCGCCCCGTGTGGGAAGGCCCCCAGCTGCGAGCAGTGCCCGTTCCCGGACTGCACTTTTGACGGCATGAGCCAGGACGAATGGAAGGCGTCCATGGAAACCGACGCGGACGCGCGGCATTTTGCCGAAAGCAAGCTGGCCGCCCGGCAGCGGGCCTACTATGAGGCCAACCGGGAGAAGCTGGCCGCCCAGAAGCGGGCCTACTATGAGGCCAACCGGGAGAAGCTGGCCGCCCGGCAGCGGGCCTACTATGAGGCCA
>DBRU01000101.1:0-1201 GCA_002306375.1 Faecalibacterium sp. UBA1360 | reverse complement strand
CCAACCGGGAGAAGGTGGCCGCCCGGCAGCGGGCCTACTATGAGGCCAACCGGGAGAAGGTGGCCGCCCAGCAGCGGGCCTACAGAGAGAAAAGGAGGAACCATGAAGGGCATTCTGATTGACAGTGGCGAGGCGCCGGCCGCGTGCAACCTGGCCGACACCGAACAGGGCCTGGCGGCCTTTGTAGGCGGAGCGCTTGAGCGCAAGCCCATCCGGGGGCAGTTCGCGGCGCTGCTCTACACAGAGCGGATACGTGGTATACCGACCCGGTACTATGATGGCCGGTGGTATTACGGCCGTCTGCTGATCGTCGGCTGGCGCCAGGGCCGTCCACGGTCCTTGACCCGGGAAGAACAAGAGGCACTGCTGCGGCAGTGGAGCCAGGTGGAGGTGAAGGACCATGTCTGATTTTGAAACCATCGTGTACGGCGAATGCAAGATCGGGGACCCGCTGGCCGACACCACCTGCCTGTTTTACATCCAGGAGGTCCTGGATTCGGCCCCGGACCCTGCCAGGGCCGTGCAGCAGATCCGCGGCCTGCTGGATGCCCGCGCCGCCGGCCGTGCCCAGCGCATGGCCGCGCTGGATCTGGAGGTGTGAACATGAAGCAATACAAGACACAATACGGTACCGTGTTTGCCGTGAAGGAGCATAACGGTTCGCCTGCGATCATGTGCCGCGCAGAAATTTCCGAGACGTGGTCTTTGAGCAGCATGATCACCCCGTTCACGCCGGGGGCCTGGACGGAGGACGAACTGCAAGCTCAACTTGAGAACTGGGCTGCACTAAAAGGATGGAAACAGGTAGAGGATACCGCCAGCGAATGCCTGTGTTCCACCTGCACCTGCACGGGATGCCATGAAGGCTGTTTCCACAACTGCACATCCTGCGGTAAACCCACTACCCAATGCAACAGCTACCAGACGGAAGGCGAAAAGGTCTTGCCTGCCAGTAACGAGCCGCCGGAAGTTGTGGACGAAGGCAGCGAGCCGGATGAGGGGTGCCCGTACCTGCAAGCCCTGCAAAACAGCAAAAAGTACAACTGCCAGTGTGCCATTTGCGGTGACAAGTTTGTGAACCGGGAGATCTGCAACAAGTCATTCCGCAGTTGCGGCTGGTATCTGGACCGGCAGGACAAAGAGGTGCAGACGGAGGATGGTGAAGAAGATACCCCCGCCACAGATGTCTGCCAGTGCAGGA